>MNWR01000013.1 GCA_001872725.1 Proteobacteria bacterium CG1_02_64_396
CCGCGCACTTTTCCGGTGGGGGCTACCCTGGTGACCTGGACGGCCAGCGACACCAACGGCAATCAAGCCTCCGCAACCCAGGTGGTCGTTGTCTCTTCGGTGGTTCCAGCTCCCACGCCCAACCCAGCACCACCCCCGACCGCGAATCTTCCCCTCGATCCCGGCGCGGCAGGCAGGGCAACCGTGGAGGGGATCGATTCGGATGGCGATGGGGTGCGGGACGACGTTCAAATTTGGATCGAAACGAATTATCCGAATTCGGAGCGGATGAGGATGGCGTTGCGGCAGGTGGCGGTCACCACGCAGGAATATATGAAAGGAGCAGCCAGTTTTGATGCGACTTTTCAGAATCATATTGTGGTCAGTCGGGCATTGCGGTGCCTCTATTTTGTCTCAGAAACCCCAGGTGAAGCGCATGATTCATTTGCCGAATTACACGCAAAAATATTGAACACATTGATGCGATCAAAGGTCATGTTGTCAGCAGATAGGCATCTAAGCGGTATGATTCTACGGGGGTACAAGGGGCCAAGAAATGAAGCTTGTAATTTTGACCCTAATGCACTGGCAAACTAGGAGGCGTCCATGAAAGTCATATGGAAAATATTTACATTAATCGTAACTATTCAGCCCCACCCCTAAAAAAACGCTTGACAAGGTTTTCCCAAGAAAAGCCAGTCCTCGCCTTAATCTACCGGGAGCCGCTCAAAAGGGTGTTTCCTGTGCCCCATAAGGCGCCCTAACCCTCGCCGATGCAGGGGGGGGTGTGCGGGGCTCTTCAGCGCGTGAAGAACGGGGTCAGGTCTTGAAATACCAGTTTTACCCCCCCTTACCGTACCCCTTTGACAAGTCGGAACGGGGTCAGCGTCAGGGGAGAGGTTGGGCTTGGGGGTCTCGATCAGCAGGTGGTAGTGGTTGCTAATGCTCTAAGCCGACCGCGTCACTTTGCTGGAAAATCCGATGGTAGTCGGCCCGCTTGTTTTGCCCGCGCGTGTGCAGCTTGCCCCGAACGATGATCCGTCCCTTGGTGAGGGGGAACTCCTCCAGGATTTGGGTCGCGATGTCCCACCCCGCCCGCTGCAACGCGGGGGTGATGTATTTGGTGCAGATGTCGCGTTCGGTCAGCGCTCGTTTGTCGATCAAACGGGGCTCCTCTTCCTTGGTGCGATGGACTTGGGGGGACGAGGCATCAGATTGGAAACATAGCATTGGTGGGGTATTGGGCACAGGCAACAAAAACCCCGCAAGGCTCACGCCCTGCGGGTTTTTTTGTTGGGTCTTTGGGGGTGCGGCGACCGGTCGCCGCATGAGCGGTATGCGCGGGTTGCGGTCCACGAGCGAGTCGAACCGCGACCCGCCGGGCTTGGGTGGGGGGCATTCAGCCGCGACCGCATCCGTGTGGCGACCTCTTCCTGTGATGCGACCTTGCCCTCGGCGATCTCCCGCTCGCCCAAAGCAAGGGTTTCAAGGAGGGGCTTCCCGTGGGCATCGCCGACATACATCGCGATGTATTGAGGAGTGGCGCATGACGTCCCCTTTTACCGTGCCGGAAGCTCGGTCCCCTCGTTCAAAATCGCCACATAGTCGGCGTAGCTGAAGAGGCGGTTGCGTTTTTGGAGGGTCAATTCCCGAACGATGTCGAGTTGTACCAAGTTGGCGAGCGCCTTGTTCACCGTGGCGGGGGTGAGACCGGTTTGAACGACCAGCCAACCCGAGGTGGCGATGGGGTGGGCCATTAGGGCGCGGTGGACCTGAAGGGTCGAGGCGGCCGGTCGGCCCAGCGTCGAGATGGCGTCGCGGTGGCGATCGGTCAGATCCACGAGCCGCCGCGCCGTATCCACCGCCTGACCGGCGGTGACGACGACCGCCTCGGCGAAGAAATCGAGCCACGCCTCCCAATCGCCGGTGTGCCGCACGCCGTCCAGCAATGTGTAGTAATACTGGCGATGGGTTTTGAAATAGAGACTCAGGTAGAGCATCGGGGTCTGCAAAACCTTGTGCTCGCACAAAAGCAGGGCGATCAGCAGGCGGCCCAAACGTCCGTTGCCGTCGAGGAAGGGGTGAATTGTCTCGAACTGCACATGGGCCAGCGCCGCCTTGAGCAGGATCGGCGTCGCCTCGGGTTGATCGTGCAGGAAGAGCTCCAGTTGCCCCATGCACTCCATAACCCGATCAGCCGGAGGCGGGACAAAGGCGGCATTGCCGGGGCGGGTTCCGCCGAGCCAATTCTGGCTGCGCCGGAATTCCCCCGGGGTTTTGCTGCTGCCGCGCCCCTGGTTGAGCAATACGCCGTGGACCTCGCGGATCAGCCGCAGCGACAGCGGCAACCCTTCGTCCAGCAGGCGCAACCCATGATCGAGCGCCGCGACGTATTGGCTGACCTCGCGCACATCGTCCAATGGGACGCCGGGGGCTTGGTCGAGCTCGAAAAGAAGCAGGTCGGACAGGGAGGATTGAGTCCCCTCGATCATGGAGGAGAGCACCGCCTCCTTGCGGACGTACATGTAGAGAAACAGCGCGGTATCGGGCAGCAAGGTCGAGACACTGTCCAGCCGCCCAAGAGCCAGCAGGGCCTGGTCGAATTTGGCCCGCAGCTCGGGACTCCAGTCGATGGGGGGGGAGGGGGGCAATGGGGCGGGCACGAAGGCTTGGACCTGTTCGCCCGCCGTCGAGATGGAGACGTAGGTTCCCTGTACGGAGCGTTGCATTTTGGACCTCATCCTAAAATAAGAACCGTCTTTATTTTATTTAAGGGCGACAAGTTGAAATAAGAAAGCGGTTTGTTGGAAGGATGGTGGCGCAAGTCGCACCCGAGCCCCACAGGCCAAAGCGAGCCCCCCCCCGATTCTGAGCCGAACCCAGTGCTGCCGTTGTTCTTGCGTCGTTCGCGAATCGCGAATAGCGTATTCCCCATGATCCTCAAACCCCAAGACATCGTCGTTCTGCTCAAGATTGCCGCCCTGCCGCAGCCGGGGTGGAGCTACGCCCCGTTGGCGTTGGAACTCGGGATGAGTTCTTCCGAGGTGCACGCCGGGGTGAAGCGGCTGGTGGCGGCGGGATTGTTGGATCTTCAGATGGCGTACATTTCCCCCATGGTGCCGCCCGCAATTCGTTCGATGATCGCTAGTCGGGAAATGGCCAATCCTGTTTCGGGTGGTGGAATACAGCGCAAAGGGTTGTTTGATCTACTGCGCTTTGGCGTCCCCTACATTTTTGCCCCCGACCGGGGGGCGATGACGCGGGGGGTGCCAACGGCCCACGCCGCGCCCCCCTTGAATACGCAGATTCTCCCCGATGGTGAGCCGGTTCCGGTTTGGCCCGATCCCGAGGGGGAGGCGCGGGGATTGGCGTTTTCCCCCCTCTACAAGTCGGTTCCCCTGGCGGCCCGGAACGACGCCCGGCTCTACGAATTGCTCGCCCTGGTCGATGCCCTGCGCGGCGGACGGGCCAGGGAGCGGGCGCTGGCCGCCGAATACCTCGAACGTCGCCTGAACGGCGATTGGGATTGGGCGCCATGAATCGGCTCGATCCCAATTTGGCAAACCTCACCTTGGTGGCCGAACGATTGGGGGACATGGTAGGGGAGGTCGTTTTTCTCGGGGGTTGCGCGGTGGGGTTGTTGCTCACCGACCCCGCTGCGCCCCCCGTTCGGGCGACCGTCGATGTGGACGTCATCGCCGAACTCGCCTCGACCGGTGCTTATCACCGCTTCGGCGAGCGGTTGCGGGCGCTGGGTTTTCGGGAGGACAGCTCGGATACGGTGATCTGCCGCTGGGTCGTGGGGGCGGTCAAGGTCGACGTGATGCCGATCGATTCCGACATTCTGGGTTTTGCCAACCGCTGGTATCCCCTGGCGCTGAGTACCGCGACCGAAACGCAGCTGCCGAGCGGGATCACCATCCGCATGGTCACCGCCCCCTGCTTCATCGCCACCAAGATCGAGGCGTTTCTGGGTCGGGGGAACGGGGATTGGTGGGGCAGCCACGATCTGGAGGATCTAATCGCGGTGCTCGATGGGCGGCCCGAGGTGGAGGAGGAGTTGCGGCGGGCCGACCTGGAGTTGCACCGTTTTGTCGCCAAGACCTTCACCCGATGGCTTCAGGAACCCGACTTCATCGAAGCGTTGTCGGGGCATCTGCCCGGAGACATTGCCAGCCAGGGGAGAAAGCAAGGGCTGCTGGGGCGGATGGAGAGGATGGCAACGCTGGGGTGAGGCTGGAGGATCACGCTTCGGCGTAACCGTGGACGCGGCGCAGCGCGTTCCTCCCAAAGGCAATTTCGACCCCCCCCAACCAAAAGGGCAGCCCAGCGGCTGCCCTTTTGGGTTTCTTCACTGCACCACCCCTCAGCCGATGCCGAGCAGCTCAATGTCGAAAATCAATGTCGCATCGGGGCCGATCACCCCACCGGCGCCGCGGAGGCCGTAGGCCAGCCCAGCGGGGATGAAGAGCTGCCACTTCGAGCCGACCGGCATCAGTTGCAGCGCCTCGGTCCAACCGGCGATCACACCCCCCACCGGGAAGGTGGCAGGCTCGCCCCGGTCGTAGGAGCTGTCGAACTGGGTGCCGTCGATCAGGATGCCCCGGTAGTGGGTGGTTACGGTGTCGCCTTCCTTGGGAATCGGACCATTGCCCTGCTTGATCACCCGGTATTGCAAGCCGCTGGGCAGGGTGGTGATCTCGGGGTTTTGCCCGTTCTTGGCCAGGAAGGCCTCCCCTTCGATGCGATTTTGGGCCCCTGCCTTTGCCATCTCGGCCGCCTGTTGTTTGGCGACCTCTTGCTGGAAGGCCTGCATCGCCACCTCGATCTCTTGATCGTTCAACTGCGGCGCCAGACCCGAGACGGCGTCGCGCACCCCCATCGAGAAGGACTCGGGCTCCAGGGCGATCCCCTTGGATTGAAAATCCCGGGCGATGCCCAGGCCGATGGCGTAGCTGACTTTCTGCGCGTTGGTGGTAAGCACAACGGTGTCCTTTCAAAGAGCCGCATGGCGCGGCAAACGGATGAAAAAAGGGGTGAACCTTGGAGGAAAGGGGGGGAGGGGGCAAGTTTCCGGGATCAGGAAGAGGGGCGCCGCAGCCACCCCTTGCGGATCTCGGTGACGGCAAACAGCAGCAGCGGCGCGGCGATGATCCAAACCCAGGCCTGGGCCGGGAAGGGGGCGACGGTGAACAGCGGTTGCAGGGTCGGGATGGTCAGAATCGCGGCGACAAAGAGCAGCTCGAAGGCGATTCCCCCGGCGATCCAGGGGTTGAAGCGGCGCAGCAGTGGTAGCGCGCTCAGTCGGGCGGTGCGGCAGGCCTGCACGTTGCCGATCTGCCCGAAGATGATCGCCGTCAAAAAGGCGGCGGTCGCCTGGGCATAGAGGGGGGTGTCGGGGAGGAGCTCCTCCCCCCAACGCCACCCCCCCGCCGACAGCACGGTAAAAAAGGCGGCGAAGGCGAGCAAAGCCTCGACGGGGCCGGCAATCAAATAGCTGCGCACGAAGGTCGACATCCCGACCAGGTGTTCATCCCTGGGGCGGGGGGGGCGGCGCATGGTGTCGGCCTCGGGAGGCTCGTTGCCCAGTCCGATGGCGGGGAGTACGTCGGTGATCAAATCGATGGCCAGGATCTGCACCACCGTCATCGCCGGGGGGATGGGGAAGAGCACAAAGGCCAAAAAAGGAAGGATCTCGGGGATGTTGCTGGTCAGGATGTAGGTGATGAATTTGCGGATGTTGTCGTAGACCGCCCGTCCCTGTTCGATGGCGGCGACGATGGTGGCGAAGTTGTCGTCGAGCAGGATGATGTCGCTGGCCTCTTTGGCCACGTCGGTCCCCTTGAGCCCCATCGCCACCCCGATGTCGGCCCGCTTCAGCGCCGGGGCGTCGTTGACCCCGTCCCCGGTCACCGCGACCACCTCCCCCATCGCCTGCAACGCCTCAACCACCCGCAGCTTTTGTTCTGGGGCGATGCGGGCGAAGAGCACCTCACCAGAAAGTGCCGAGTGCAGCGCCGCATCCGCCATCGTCGCGAGTTCCGGCCCCTCGATGATGCGGGGGGCTTGGGCGATCCCCAGGGTACGGGCGATGTAGGCCACCGTCTCGGCCTTGTCGCCGCTCATCACCACGATGCGGATTCCCGCCGTTTGGCAGGCGGCGACCGCAGCGGGGACCTCCGGGCGGGGGGGATCCACCAGGGCGACCAAGCCCACGAAGACCAGCCCCTCGGGCTCACCTCCGGGGGCATCGGCGATCCGGTAGGCGAGCGCCAGCACCCTTAACCCGTCGGCGGCGTACCGTTTGGCCTGGGCCGAAATGGCGCTCCGGTCGGCCTCGTTCATCGGGGTGGGGTGGCCACCCCGATGCAGGTAGTGGCTGCGCCCCAGAACCACCTCGGGGGCCCCCTTCACCGTCTGGTAGAGGGTGTCCCCCTGGGTGTGGTAGGTGGCCGCCATGTAGCGGGCCTCGGCGTCGAAGGCGCGGCGGCTCAGGCTAACAAAACGCTCAGTGACAGCGGCAAAGCCGGGCAAGGTGTCGACAAATTGGGCCAGCGCGACCTCGGTGGGGTCGCCATGAAAGCGAACCGAACCGTCGACGTCGCGGGTGGCGATGGCGTCGTGACACAGCGCCATGATCTCGGCTGCGGTCGCCCCGGCCGGGTGTTGCAGCAGGGCAGAGAAGGCGGCCGCCTCGATCTGCATCCCGTCGAGATAGGTGTAGGCGACGTGGAGCCGGTTCTGGGTCAGGGTGCCGGTTTTGTCGGTGCAGATCACCGTGGTGCTGCCCAGGGTTTCGACCGCCACCAGCCGCTTGACCACCGCGTTGTGGCTTCGCATCCGCAGGCTTGCCTGGGTCAACGCCAGGGTGACGGTGGGGAGCAGCCCCTCGGGGACGTTGGCGACGATGATGCCGATGGCGAAGATCAGGTTGCCCCAGAAGGGGTTGCCCAGCGCCATGCCGATGACGAAGAAGAGGGCGCCAATCCCCAGCGCCAGCCAGGTGATGACTCGGACGAACCCCTTGAGCTCTTTTTGCATCGGGGTTTCGGTGCGGTCCAGATTGGTGGTGGTCCGGCTGATTTCACCCAGAGTGGTGTGGGCGCCGGTGGCGACCACCAGCATCCGCCCCTCCCCTTTATGGACCAAGGCGCCGCAAAACAGGGTGGCGTCGGGGTCGATGGTTTCGCTGGGCCGTTTGTGCCGGGGGTGGGATTCCCCGGTCAGGATCGACTCGTCGACCACCAACGGCCCCCCCGCCAGCATCACCCCGTCGGCGGGGATCTTGTCCCCCTCCTGCACGAAGACCACATCCCCCGGCGCCACCTCCCAGGTGTTTTTGAGCACCTTATCCCCCCCTCGCAGCACCACCACGCTTTGGGGGATGTAGGCCAAAAAGGCCAGGGTCAGCCGCTCGGCCTTGTAGGTTTGCACGAACGAAACCAGGGCGTTGAGCACCACCACCCCGAACAGCGCCAGGCCGATCAAGTCGTAGCCGTCGTGGGGGCTTAAGTGGTCGGCCAGCAGCGCAAGCAGGGCGGCGGCGAGCAACAGCAGGGGGAAGAGGGCGAAAAACTCGGCGGCCAGCAGCCGCCAGACCGGGGTGGGGTGGTGGAAGGTGATGCGGTTGTCGCCGTAGCGGGCCCGGCGCACGGCCGCCTCGGCGTCGCTCAAACCCTCTTTGCCGCTGTCGAGGGCGTGCAGCAAATCGGTGCAGGGTTGTCCGGCAGTGTCGGCAATGCGCATGACGGCCCCCTCCTTTGGGGGGAGCAGTGTAGCGCCGCTGGGCGAAAAAAGGGGCGAGGATGTCGGCCGAGGTTTGGGGTTGGTTTTGGTAGGAGCGGTCCCCGACCGCGAATGGGGAGGCAACCCAGCTTCGCTTCGGCCACAGAAGTGGCCTCCCACAGGCAAGGGTGAAGGCCGAGGTTGGGGGTTGGTTTTGGTAGGAGCGGTCCCCGACCGCGAATGGGGAGGCAACCCTGGAACCTCAACCCCCGCCTGCTCGATGTGCCCCGCATCCTCCTTTTGTGCGCTGAAGGAAAAGCGGCCACGGCGGAGCACGGCCTTCCAAAGAGCAACAGCGACCACCTCCACCCAAACCCGATCTCGCCCCGACAACTCAGCTTCGCTTCGGCCACAGAAGTGGCCTCCCACAGGCAAGGGTGAAGGTCGGGGTTTTTTTGGGGGGGGTTTGGTAGGAGCGGTCCCCGACCGCGAATGGGGAGGCAACCATGGAACCTCAACCCCCGCCTGCCCGATGTGCCCCGCATCCTCCTTTTGTGCGCTGAAGGAAAGGCGGCCACGACGGAGCACGGCCCTCCAAAGAGCAACAGCGACCACCTCCACCCAAACCCGATCTCGCCCCGACAACTCAGCTTCGCTTCGGCCACAGAGGTGGCCTCCCACAGGCAAGGGTGAAGGTCGGGGTTTGGGGGGTTGGTTTTGGTAGGAGCGGTCCCCGACCGCGAATGGGGAGGCAACCCTGGAACCTCAACCCC
>MNWR01000014.1 GCA_001872725.1 Proteobacteria bacterium CG1_02_64_396
TCTTGGGGGTCTATGGGCAATTGGGGGTTGGGGGGGGGAACTCTTTTCGTGCGCAGATGGCGCAAGCGAACGCAGTGCAACTGGGGCAGTCGGGTTGTAGAACCGCAGTACCCCCACCCAACCTCCCCCTGGGAGGGGAAGGTCTTGCTCCAACCAACCCCACCCAGCAGCGCCCACCCCTGACCGGGAAGCGGAAAGCGGTGACTTGGTTGGAAGTACCAGCAAGAAGCCCCAGGTTTTCATCTGAGTAAATCAGCTTTACCTGCCGATTCAAGCTTTGTTCTTTATGGCGTTTGCCCCTATAAGCGGCCCATCCGCCCCTCCCGGCTGGTCCCCTCGCCATGCCGGAGTATCATGACGCCCCCGATCGCAGACCTTTGAGGTGACCCTTGCACCTGAGCATGCTCGAACGTTACGAGCGGCTGCGCCGCATCTACCGTCAAGTGGTGGCCGACGCCCTGTTTCCCTACCTGCGCCTGGCACCAGGGGAGCGGATGCTGTGGGTCGGCGACGACCACACCCTGGCGCTGCCGTCGGGTCATGCCGGGGGGGTCGAGCTGATTCGCGATTTTGAAGACGGAACCATCCTGCCGTACCCCGCCGACCACTTCGAACTCGTGGTCGTCTTCCACAAACTCGAAGACCTCGCCCTGCCGATTCGCATGCTGCGCGAGGTCAACCGGGTGCTGCGTCCCGGTCAGCGGCTGGTATTGATCTCTTACCACGTTCCCAGCCTTTGGGCACTGCGCCGCCTGTGGCACCGCCGCCGCGAAGCCAAGGGGCGGGCCGGTTTTACACTGGCCAATTTGCGCCACTTCACCGCCGAGGCGGGGTTTGCCCTGAACGAGGGGCAACTCGTCCTTTTTGCCCCGCCGCTGCAAAGCATCGATCGCCCCAAATGGGTTGAAACCTGGGAGCACATCGGGCGACGCTGGTTTCCTCTGCTGGGGTCGGTGGCGGTGATCGGCACCGTCAAAACCGACTGGGCCACCACCCCCCTGCCGCTGAAAATGTCGCTGCGCGAGCGCAACCGCATCGCGATCTCCGCCGCGCGCCCCACCAACACCTGCTCCGGTCCCCATCCCTGCTGCGAGAACCCGCCCCATGCCGACACCCCTTGAGGAGCGGATCAAGGCGCTTCCCGAGGGGCCGGGGATTTACCAGATGCTCTCGGCCCAAGGGGAGGTGCTCTACGTCGGCAAGGCGAAAAACCTGCGCCGCCGGGTCCGTTCGTACTTTCTCAACCGCGACCGTCTCCCCCCCCGCACCCAAACCCTGCTCGGCCATGTCTGCGACGTTCAGGTCACCCTGGCCCAAACCGAGGCGGGGGCCTTTCTGCTTGAAGCCAACCTCATCAAGGCGTTGCAGCCCCGCTACAACGTCATGCTCAAGGACGACAAGTCCTACCCCTATTTGCTGCTGAGCGACCACCCCTTTCCCCGGTTGGTCCTGTATCGCGGCAGCCGTAAGGTGGGGGGCAAGCTGCTCGGGCCGTTCCCCAGCGCGGTGGCGGTCCGCTCGGTGATTAAAGACATGGAGCGGATCTTCCAGGTACGCACCTGCACCGATTCCACCTTCAGGTTGCGTACCCGTCCCTGCCTGCAACACCAGATCGACCGCTGCACCGCCCCCTGCGTCGGGTTGGTGGACGAGTCGGCCTATGGCGAGCAGGTGCAGGGGGTGATCGGACTGCTCAGCGGCAAGGGGGCGGGGGGGTGGGGCAAAAAGCTGGAGGTGCAGATGTGGGCGCAGGCCGAGCGCCACGCCTTCGAACAGGCGGCGCGGCTGCGCGACCGGATGCAGGCGCTGAATCGCATCGTCGAAAGCCGGGAATCGATGGCGGCGGGAAGTCGGGACGCCGATTTGATCGCCTGGGCCAGGGTCGGGGAGCGCTGGGTGGTGGGGCGCTCGATGGTGCGCGACGGCATCCACCTGGGGGCCCGCTACATCGAACCCAAACTGGCCATTGAAGAGGATCTGGACGAGATCCTCGCCGCCGCCCTGCGCGCCTTCTATGACGACCACCGCCCCCCCGCCGAAATTCTGATGGCGGGGGAGGAGGGGGTGGCGGCGGTGGCCGAGGGGATCGACTACCTCGAAACCCAGCGGGGCGGCAAGGTGACGATACGCATCCCGCAACGGGGCGCTTTTGCCCAGTGGATGGCGCTGCTGCGCGAAGGGTGTATGAATTTTCTGCAACAGCGCATCGGTCAGGATGCCAAGGCGCTGGCGGCCCTTGAAGGGTTGGGTGAGATCCTGGCTTTGGGCGACACCCCCGAGCGGATCGAGTGTTTCGACATCTCCCACCTGGGGGGGACCCAGACGGTGGCGGCCCAGGTGGTCTTCGACCCCTCCGGGGTGCGGCGCGATCTCAAGCGGCTGTACAAGATCAAATCCAAGGGGGGCGGGGACGACTACGCCGCCATGAAAGAGGTGTTGGAGCGCCGCGCCCGTCATTTAAAAGAGACTGAAGAGCAGGCCCCCGACCTGTGGTTGATCGACGGCGGCAAGGGGCAGCTCGGGGTGGCGGTGGCGATTTTAGAGGAGGCGGGGCTGTCGCAGATTCTGCCGGTCGGCATCGCCAAGGGGGTCGACCGCAACGCCGGGCGCGAAAAGCTCTTTTTGAACGACCTTGAAGAGCCCATCGAGCTACCGCCCCACCATCCGGTGCTGCACATGCTCCAGGTGGTGCGCGACGAGGCCCACCATCAGGCGGTAACCTTCCAGCGCAAACAGCGCAAACAGGTCATGGAGCGCTCCCCCCTCGATGTCATTGCCGGGGTGGGGGGCAAGCGGAAGAAGGCTTTGCTGCAAAGATTTGGTAGTCTCAAGGGGGTCGCGGGCGCCTCGGTCGAGGAACTGAGCGAGGTTCCCGGCATCCACCGGACCCTGGCCGAGACGATTAAAGAGGCGCTGTCTTGAGCTTGATCGTCGGGGGGAGGCCCTTTCTTGGGTCGAGGAGGGTTGATGGCCGATTGAAACGGTGGCTCGGGGCGATCCGGCTTTTAAGCCTGGCGTCGGTTGGTTATCACACCGCCCAGCTTACCCCAAAAGGGCAGGATCAAGGCCCACCAAACGGTCCGCTATTCAGGTAATTATTCTTTCTTATTGAAGAGATAGAGCACCAAGTTCATGCGCGTCCATTGGAATCTTCCCAACAAATTGACCATGGGTCGGATCGCCGCCATCCCTCTGATGGTGGTCTGCTTCTACCTTCCAGCCCCCTATGGGTACTGGATTCCCTGCATCCTGTTCTTCTTTATGGGCGTGACCGACTGGATCGACGGTTACCTGGCCCGGCGCGACGGGCTGGTTTCGGACTTCGGCAAATTCCTCGATCCGGTCGCCGACAAGCTGGTGGTGGCGGTCGCCTTGATTCTGTTGGTCGCCGACGGACGGGCCAATCCGATTTTGGTGGCGATCATCATTGGCCGCGAGATCGCCATTTCGGCCCTGCGCGAGGTCACCGCCGGTCAAGGTGGGGTTCCGGTTTCGTGGTGGGGCAAGTGGAAGACCGCTTTTCAAATGCTGGCCATCGGTGCCCTGCTGCTGCACGTTGATCTGGGCCTCGTCAACGCCCATACGGTCGGGGTGATCTGCCTGTGGATCGCCGCCATCCTCACCCTGGTGTCGGGCTACCAATACATGGCCGCTACCTTCCAGGATCCTGAGTCTGAATCTACCGAAGAGTCTTCCAACCGATGAATGCCTTGTTTTACCTGCTGCTGGCGTTGGCCTGTTTTTACATCCTCTTCATGCTCATGCACCGGATGCAGCACGGCATGCTCAAGGCCAAGATGAGCCCCGAGGGGCTGCTGCGCGACAAACCCTTGGCCAAGCTGCGCATCACCGTAGGCATGGGGGGCAACGTGAAAGATCGCAAGGCCATTGGGGGCGTGATCCTCACCAAGCAGCATCTGGCCATCCACCTGATGGGGCGTACCTTCATGATGGTGGAGCGGGCCAAGCTGGCATCGACGGTCGAGATTCGGGCGGTCGAGGGTGGGGTCGAGGTCGATCTGCAACACGGGCGGCAGGATTTGCCGGTCCATAAGGTGGTTTTTTTGGTCCCCGATCCCGAGGGGTGGGTGGCCGATTTGACCCGGTAGGGTCGTGGTGGGGTTGGTGGTGGATGCGCCGATCCACCCTACGCCACCATGCCTTGATGTGCGGTAGGGTGGATCAACACGGTCCATCCACCTCCTGGCACACCGCAACAAACGTTCATCCGTCTGAAAGGCATCCCCATGCTTGAATCGCTGCGTCAGCTGGAAAAAACCGTTGCCGAACGGGATCCGGCTGCGCGCTCCCTGTGGGAAATCCTCACTTGCTACCCCGGCCTACAAGCCATCGCCATCCACCGGGTTGCCCACGGCTTGTGGGTGCGCCGTTGGTTTTGGGCGGGCCGCTTTTTGAGCCACATCGGCCGCTGGCTGACCGGCATCGAGATCCACCCCGGCGCCACCATCGGTAAAGGTTTCTTCATCGATCACGGCATGGGGGTGGTGATTGGCGAGACCGCCGAGATTGGCGACAACGTCACCCTCTACCACGGCGTCACCCTGGGGGGGACATCGTGGCGTAAAGAGAAACGGCACCCCACCCTGCAAGACAACGTGGTGGTGGGGGCGGGGGCCAAGATCTTGGGTCCGGTTACCATCGGCGAGGGAAGCCGCATCGGCGCCAACGCCGTGGTGGTCAAGGATGTGCCGACCCATTCGTCGGTGGTCGGGATTCCCGGCCGTATCGTCGCCCAGCGCGGCAGCCGCCTGCACCCCGAAATCGACCTCGATCACCAAGACATGCCCGATCCGGTCGCCCGCGCCATCGAATGCCTGCTCGAACATCTGCATGTGCTTGACAACAAGGTGCGCAAGCTCGAAGGGGAGGGGGAGGAAGAGAGTGCCATCGCAGACCAGGCCTTGAGCTGCGACAATGAAATCCGTCAGTTCTTGGACGATGGATTTGTCGATGGGGCGGGGATTTAGGGCAATCCCGAGTTTTTTTGGAGGGCCACGCTTCGTCGTGGCCGCTGGTGGCCGAAGCAATCAGGACGCGACGGAGCGTGGCCCTCCAAAGAGCAAGGGCGCTTTTAGAAATCGGGGTTTTTGCCTTTCTTCGCGCTCTTCGCAGCTTTGAGTGAAATCTGTTTTTGCTTTTCTCGCCCCTCGCTTCAAATCCCCCCACCCCGAAGTCAGTTATTTAGTTGACTGTTTCACTCGGAAAAGTACCCTTTCGGTGCAGTCGGATTTCTATTCGCGCCGTACAGAGGGGTACCCGCCCATGAAATTGACCACCAAAGGTCGCTACGCCGTTTCCGCCCTTGTCGATCTGGCTTGCCGTTCCAGTGACCGCCCGGTCAGTTTGGCCGAAATCGCCACCAGCCAGTCGATCAGTATCTCTTACCTTGAGCAGCTTTTTGGCAAGATGCGCCGCCAGAAATTGGTCAAGAGCGTGCGCGGCCCCGGCGGCGGTTACACCCTGGCTCAAAATCCCTCCTTGGTGACCGTGGCCGAGATCATCCGGGCGGTCGACGAGCCGATCCGCACCACCAGCTGCGAGGCGGGGGGCGAAGGCGGCTGCCGCGATGGGGAGCGCTGCAACGCCCACGCGTTGTGGATGAGTCTGAGCGAGCGGATCTACGACTACCTCGAACACGTCACCCTGCAAGATGTCCTCGACGAATCCTTTCCCGCTGTCGAGTTGTACCACCCCTTCAATGCCCAAAAAGAGTTGGCCGCCGCCGAACACAACGCCGCTCGCTGACCGGCACACTGTACGTGTCCGACTACGTCTACTTCGACCACAACGCCACCACCCCGGTCGATGACCGGGTGTTGGCGGCGATGGCCCCCTACTGGCGGGAGCGCTGCGGCAACCCCTCCAGCGTGCATCGGGCCGGTCGTTTGGCCCGGCAAGGACTCGACGAGGCACGGCTGGACATCGCCACCCGCTGCGGCGTCGCCCCCGGTTCGGTCGTCTTTACCGCCACCGGATCTGAAGCCGACAATCTGGCCCTGACCGGGCTCATTCCTCGCATGAAACACCGCCGCGTCGCGGTAAGCGCCTTGGAGCACCCGGCGGTGCTGGAGGCGGCGCTGCGTCTGCGTGGCTTGGGAATCGCGGTCGAGGTGATCGGCGCGACCAGCTCGGGTCAGGTCGACTTGGAAGACCTCGCCCGCATCCTGCAAACCCCCACCGATTTGGTCAGCGTCATGGCGGCCAACAACGAAACCGGGGTGATTCAGCCTTTGGACGAGGTGGCCGGGCTGGTGGCCAAAGCGGGGGCGTTGCTGCATGTCGATGCGGTGCAGTGGCCTGGCAAACAAAGAGGCAAGCTAGCGGATCTGCCGGGTGATCTTGTGACCCTGGCGTCCCATAAAATCTATGGTCCCAAGGGGGCGGCGGCGCTGGTGCTGCGCAAACCGCTCGTCATCGAGGCGCAGATCGTCGGCGGCCCCCACGAACGGCGGCGCCGCGCCGGAACAGAAAACGTGGCCGCCATCGTCGGGTTTGCCAAGGCGTTGGCGTTGGTCGAAGGGCAGGGGGATCATGACCTGTCTCGACTCGCCGCCTGGCGCGACGACCTCGACCGCTTGGCGCTGGACCTTGGTTTAATCGTGGCGGGGCAGGGGAGCCCCCGGCTGGTCAACACCACCTGCTGGGTGATGCCGCAAATCCATGGCGAAACCCTGCTCATGAAGCTTGACCTGGCCGGTTTTGCCGTATCCTCCGGTTCAGCTTGTTCCAGCGGGGCGGTGAAACCCTCGCCGGTGTTGCAGGCCATGGGATTTTCGCAAGAGGCGGCCAAGTGTTCGATTCGCATTTCTTTGGGGCGCGAGACCACATCCGGGGAACTTGATCGTTTTAGTCGGGTATTACCGGGCATCATTGCCGCATTACGAGGCGGATGAGGATTGGCTCCTGGCTTATCCGCAGTCACCAATGCTTCTTATACGTTAAAAACAACTCCTTCCGCTGGAGGATTGACCCATGAAGACCCCGATTTACCTCGATTATCAGGCCACCACCCCCCTCGACCCCCGCGTGTTGGAGGTGATGATGCCCTACCTGACCGAGGTCTTCGGCAACCCCGCCTCGAAATCGCACCCCTTCGGCTGGGCCGCCTCCGAGGCGGTTGAAAAGGGGCGTCGGCAGATCGCCGATGGGGTGGGGGCGAGTGCCAAAGAGATCATCTTCACCAGCGGCGCGACCGAATCGGACAACCTGGCGATCAAGGGGGTGGCCGAGTTCTACGCCGAAAAGGGCAAACACATCATCACCTCGGCCATCGAGCACAAGGCGGTGCTCGATACCTGCCGCAAGCTCGAATCCAAGGGATATGAGGTGACCTACCTGCCCACCGGCCCCAGCGGGATCATCGAGCCGGAGCAGGTCGCCGAGGCGATCCGCCCCGACACGATCCTGGTGTCGATCATGCACGCCAACAACGAGGTCGGAACGGTGAACCCTATCGCCGACATCGGCACCATCTGCCGCGAAAAGGGGGTCTTTTTCCATACCGACGCCGCCCAATCGCTGGGCAAGCTCCCTATCAATGTCGAGGCGATGAACGTCGACCTGATGAGTCTTTCGGGGCATAAGGTCTACGGCCCCAAGGGGATTGGCGCCCTCTACGTGCGGCGCAGCCGCCCGCGGGTTCGTTTGGTGGCCCAGATGGACGGCGGCGGCCACGAGTTCGGCATGCGCTCCGGCACCCTGAACCCCGCCGCGATTGCCGGGTTTGGCGAAGCGGTTGAGATCGCGGTGCGCGAAATGGCCGAAGAGAACGCCCGTCTGCTGCGGCTGCGGCAACGGCTGCTCGACGGCATCACCAGCCAGCTCGATGAGATTTTCGTCAACGGCAATCTGGAGCGCCGTCTGGCCAGCAACCTGAACATCTCGTTCGCCTACGTTGAGGGGGAGGCGATGATCCTGGGTCTGAAAGATCTTGCGGTCTCCTCCGGTTCGGCCTGCACCTCGGCCTCTTTGGAGCCCTCGTATGTGCTCAAGGCGCTGGGGCTGGAAGACGAGCTGGCCCACACCTCAATCCGCTTTGGTATTGGCCGCTTCACCACCGAGGAGGAGATCGATTTCGCCATCGAAAAGGTGGTGGCGACCGTCACCCGGCTGCGTGAACTTTCACCCCTGTACGAGATGGTGAAGGAGGGGATCGACCTGAACTCGATTCAGTGGGCCGAAGGTCATTGATTTCAAAGCGTTACGGCTTGCTTGAACAGCAACACCTCAACACATGAAGCGACGGGCGTAAGCCTATGAATGTTAAAAACAAAGGAGCCCATCATGGCCCAATACAGCGATAAGGTGATGGATCACTACGAAAACCCCCGCAACGTCGGCTCCTTCGATAAGAGCGATGCCAGCGTCGGCACCGGCATCGTTGGCGCCCCCGCCTGCGGCGACGTGATGAAGCTCCAGCTTAAAATCAGCGACGCCGGGGTGATCGAGGATGCCAAGTTCAAAACCTTCGGTTGCGGTAGCGCCATTGCCTCCTCCTCGCTCGTGACCGAGTGGGTCAAGGGCAAAACGGTGGACGAGGCGTTGCAGATTAAAAACACCGACATCGCCGAGGAGCTGGCTTTGCCGCCGGTGAAGATCCACTGCTCGGTTCTGGCCGAGGACGCCATCAAGGCGGCGGTCGAGGATTTCAAAAAGAAGAAACAGGGGTAAGCCATGGCGATCACCATGACCGAAACCGCCGCTGCACGAGCGCAAAAGATGATCGACGGTCGGGGCAAGCCGACGACTCAGGGGATCCGGGTTGGAATCAAAACCAGCGGCTGCTCGGGGCTTTCTTACGTGCTCGAATACGTTGACGACCCCCAAGAGGGCGACGCGGTTTTCGAGAGCTTCGGGGTTAAGGTCTTTGTTGACCCCAAGAGCCTTCTCTACATCGACGGCACCGAGATCGATATGGAGGTCGGGATTATGAAGAGCGGCTTTGTCTTCAAGAATCCCAACGAAAAAGGGGCTTGCGGCTGCGGCGAGTCCTTCGCGGTTTGACGGAAGGCACCTGCCCAACGTGTTCGACCTGCTGCGCCTCTGTTTAGGCGGCCCCTTGTTCCCCCTTCGGCTCGCGATGATCGCCCAAGCTGCTCAGGCGCCTTAATAGGTTTTTGGGGATGACTGCAAAAAAGATTTGTCCGCACTGCGGCGACACCTCGGCCCAGCCTCAAGACGACCTCTGCCCCGCCTGCGGCAAGCTGCTGCCGCTGCCTCCGGGAGAGGTCGATCCCTTTGTTTTACTGGGACTTGAACCCCGCTTCGATCTACCCCCCGCCGCCATCACCCGGGCCCGCATTGAGCGCTCCCGCCGCTGGCATCCCGACCGCTTCGCCACCGCTTCCCCCACCGAACGGCGCATCAGCATGGAGCGAACCGCAGCTCTACACGATGCCCTGAAGGTACTCAGCGATCCGGTAGAGCGTTCCCACGCCTTGCTGCGCCGGGCCGGCGTCGAAATCCCCGAAAAATGCCCCCACGACCCCATGCTGTTGATGACGGTGATGGAGCGGCAAGAGGCGCTGGTCGAGGCCCCTGAGAGCTCGGATCCCCAGGCCTTGTTGTTCGACCTGGAATCCCAGGCCGAGGGCGATGTGGATGCGGCCCAGGCGTCCATCACGGCGCGGCTGAGCGCCCCGGTTGCCAACGCCGAGGAGATCCTCAAAGCGGGGGAGGCGATTCGGTACCATCGCCGCTTTATCGAAGAGGTCGATATGATGCGCGAGCGGCTGATCGGGGATTGAGGGTTTTGTGTTTGTGGGGGGCGGGTGAGATTGAGCCGCACATCCCCCGACAGGCTCGGGATGAGCGGCTTTTTGTTTGTTGACCATTAAACACCCGCACATCCTGAGCTTGTCGAAGGGTGAGCCAATGAACCCGTTCGGTTCATCCTCTGCCACTGTTTCTACTGCCAAAAAGAAAAGGCCACCCATGTCCATCCTGCTCGACATCGCCGAACCGGGACAAAGCGCCGACCCCCACCAAAAAGGGGTTGCGTTGGGGATTGATCTGGGCACCACCAACTCCCTGATTGCGGTGGTTCGTCCCGACGACGGCACCCCGGTCGCCATTCCTGATTCGCAAGGCCAGGTCATCGTCCCCAGCGCCGTCTATTACCCCGAAGAGGGGACGGTGGTGGCTGGGCGTGAGGCTTATGCCCATCTTGAAACCGAACCCTCCCGCACCTTGGTTTCGATCAAACGGTTGATGGGGCGCTCGAAGAATGAGATCGGCCATCTTGGCAAGGTGCCTCCCTACCCGTTGGTCGAGGGGGAGGGGGGAATGGTTCGGGTGCAGGTAGGGGAGCGGGTGGTCTCCCCGGTCGAGGTCAGCGCCGAGATCCTCAAAAAACTCAAAACGGTGGCTTTCGAGCAGATCGGCAGCTTCGACGCGGTGGTCATTACCGTCCCCGCCTATTTCGACGACGCCCAACGTCAGGCGACCCGCGACGCAGGCCGGGTGGCGGGGCTTGAGGTGCTGCGATTGCTCGCCGAGCCGACCGCCGCCGCGCTCGCCTACGGCCTGGACAAGAAGCAAAACGGGCTGTTTGCCGTTTACGACTTAGGGGGCGGCACCTTCGATGTCTCGATTCTGCGTTTAGAGGACGGGGTGTTCGAGGTGCTCTCCACCGCCGGAGACTCGGCGCTGGGGGGGGACGATTTCGATCAGGCGTTGGCTCATGCGCTGCTTGAGGAGTGTGGCGGCCCCAACGACGATTCCCGCTTTTTGCGGGTGCTCCAAGAACACGCCCGCCGCGCTAAGGTTGCCCTGAGCGAGCATGACGAGGTCGATCTTCGCATCCCCATGCCCGACGGCGGGGTCTACCTGCGCACCCTCGACCGGGACGAGTTCGAGATCTACATCGAGCCGCTGGTCGCCAAGACCGGGGTTGCCTGCCGACTGGCCCTGAAAGACGCGGGGTTACAGCCAAAAGATATTGATGGGGTGGTGCTGGTGGGGGGCTCGACCCGGGTGCCTCGGGTACGGCAATTCGTTGCCGAACTCTTCGGGAGCGAGCCTTTGGCCGACATCGACCCCGATCAGGTGGTGGCTTTGGGGGCGGCGATCCAGGCCGATATTCTGATCGGCAGCGGTCGCAACGAAGAGGTCTTGCTGCTCGACGTGTTGCCGCTGTCGCTCGGCATCGAGACGATGGGGGGGATCACCGAGAAGATCATCCGGCGCAATACCCCGATCCCGGTCGCCCGAGGGCAAGAGTTCACCACCTACATCGATGGACAAACCGCCATGAGCATTCAGGTGGTGCAGGGGGAGCGGGAGATGGTGGCCGACAACCGCAGCCTGGCCCGCTTTGTTCTGCGCGGCATCCCCCCCATGGTGGCGGGGGCGGCCCGCATCCGGGTGACCTTCAGCGTCGATGCCGACGGGCTGTTAACCGTGGCTGCTCGGGAAGAGACCACCGGAATCGAGCAGACCATCACCGTGCAGCCCGCCCACGGTTTGGGAGAGGCGGAGATCGAGCAGATGCTGCGCGACTCGCTGGCCCACGCCGGGGACGACATGGAGGCCCGTTTGCTGACCGAGGCGCGGGTTGATGCCGACCGGGTCATCAACGCCCTGCAGGCGGCGATGGCCAGCGATTCGGATTTGCTCTCGCTCGACGAGATCGCCCAGCTTGAAAAGGCCATTGAGGACCTCGTTCAAGTGCGCGACGGCAGCGAACACCGCGCCATCAACCGCGCCATGGAGGCGTTTGATCGGGCCTCCACTTTTTTTGCCCAGCGCCGCATGGATCGCACCATCACTTCGGCCTTGGCTGGGAAGAGCGTTGACGATCTCCAATAAAATCCCCCTCGACCCCACTGGGGGGGAAAGGGTCGGGGTGAGGGGGTCATCCCGCAGTGGTGGTGCTTGCATGGCCTGGTTGCAACCTCGTGAACACTGCCGATGACCCAGGCCAACCACCCCGCTCACCCGAGCTTGTCGAAGGGCCTAGGAGCCTGTCGGACTTGAGCGTCCGTAGCGAGCCGAGTGGGGAATCGAGGCCAAATTTTCACGGTTTTGAGGATCATAGTGGTGACTATGTGACGAAAAACCGGGGAAATTTGGACCGATTACCCGCAGGCGCACGACTGCATGGATGCAGGAGGTAGAGCAATGCAGGAGCAATTGCCGAGTAGGACGATCTCAAGTCCGACAGACTCCTAG
>MNWR01000015.1 GCA_001872725.1 Proteobacteria bacterium CG1_02_64_396
TCGTCACATAGCCACCACTATGATCCTCAAAACCGTGAAAATTTGGCCTCGATTCCCCACTCGGCTCGCTACGGACGCTCAAGCCCGACAGGCTCCTAGCCCACCTAAAGCCCCATCCCCACGCTCAAGCTGTGGACCCGGCCGACCGGGTCGGTGCCGATGGTTTCGCTGCGCAGGGTGACGAAGGGTTTGATCCCCTCCCAATCCTCCGGCTCCCACCCCAGGTTGGTGACCAGCCCAAAGGGGCGCTGCCGACCCCCTCCGGCGCCGATGTAGCCGATGGTGCCGATCGACATGTTGAACCAGCCCCAGAGCCGCTGCTCCAAAACGATCCCGAAGGCGGTGAAGCTGGGGCCGCGTTCGGGGGTCAGACGGGTCAGCTCCAGTCCGTAGCGCTTGGCGCCCCCCGCTTGGCCCAGGATCCGAATTCCGGCATGGCGAACCATCTTGCCGTTTTGACTCCCCCCCTCGAAGACCCCGATCCCCGCCTGAGGGCGAACCAATAGGGCGTCGTCGGCCTGGGCGACCCCCGCCACGAACAGCAGCAATACCGCCATAAATACTGGTTTCATCACGCACTCCTATCGTTACAACGCCAGTTTCATCCCCGCCAACAGCAGCCGGTCGTACAGAAGCTTGAATTCCGAATCGCCCCCCCCCAGCGGCAGTTGCCCCAGCCCAAACACCCCCCAGCGGCCGTCGAGGTTCTCATCCAAATACAGGGTCGCTGCGCCGCCGCCGTGGGTTGCATCCACGCTCCCCATCGCCCGCCAGTAGAGGTCGTCGTCCCCAGGCGCCGATTGGGCGACCAGGTGCAGGTAATCGCGCCCGAGTAACCCCGGTAGGTGGGCCAGCGCCAGAGGGGCGGAGGGGTTCTGGTTGTGTAGGCGCGCAAAAAAGGCGCGGTACGCACTGGCGGAAAACCCGCTGCCCTGGTGCAGCCACTCCAGTGTCAGTGTCTCCCCCGAGAGGAAAGAGTAACTCCCCCCGATCAACCAATCGCTGCGGCGCGGGGCGTCGGTGGCGACCGAAAACGGCAGCAAGGGGTTGTCGGGGCTTTGCAGCGCCTGTTGCCGGGCGCCGGAGCCGAATTCGGCGTAGAGCAGTACCGCATCCGAGACGGTGATTTGCCCGTAGCCGCCCCAAAACGCCGGGTGGCGGTCGCGCCGGGCGGCGACCCACCCCACCGTCCAGTCGTCCGCCCGGTATTCCCCCTTGAGCAGCCAGCTGTTTTGCCGGTCGATGGGCTCGAAGTGGCCCGAACCGACGATGCGGGCGAGCAGTACCTGGGCGCGGAAGTCGGGGCTCCAGGTCGCCTTCACATCGTCGAGCCCCGAGAGCTCGCGCATCGGATCGGAGCGTCCGGCATCGAAGTAGAAGGGGTTGGAGGGGGAGCGAAACTGGGCCGGGCCCCAGGTGAGCAGATCCCGCCCACCGCTGATGCCGACGGCGTCGCTGATCTGCCAGCGCAGTTCGGCTTGGCTCAGATACCCCTCTCGGCGGATCAAATCCCCCGCACTGCGGTGGTCGATGCGGGCGATGGGGCGCAGGTGGAGCGACCAGTCGCCGACCCCCGCCCCCAGGTTCAGCCTTGCTTCGCCGGTCCAGGTGGTGGCGGGGATTTGGGCGAATTGATTGCCGGGGTTGAGGGGGCTGTCGCTGCGGACCCCCAGCGATTGGCCGTAGCCATAAAGGGTCGCATCTCCGTCATGCCATAGGGCGTCGCCCCAGACGGGGGTGGCGGCCAGACATACAGCCAGGGCAAGCCCCCTGCTCATCGCATGCGTCCCAGATCAAAAATACTGGGGGGAATCTCTTTCACGGTAACCGCCCCGTAGGCCATGACGGTAACGTCGTCGGACAGCGCGTCGGTGATGGTCATGCGGCTGACGAAGGGGATGTGCTCCCCCTCGAATGCGATGGCGTTGTGGTACTCGAACACCGCGCTTTTGAGCGGCTTGCCCCCCAGGGCGAAGAACTCGGCCTTTACCCCGACCAAGCGGGTTCGATCGACCCAATAGCGAATCTTCGCGTAGGTGGTGTTTACCCCCTTGGCGGTCAGGTCGAGGATCCAGCAGGGGGTGCCATTGACCTCTTCTTGTCCCACCAGCACCGCGTCGTAGTCTCCCGCGTAGTCGGTGGCGGCGATGTCGCCGTTGGCCGCCTGTCCGCTGAGCCGTTGCCGGGGGGAGATCGGGATCGGCTTGCTCAAACCCGGTTTGGTCAGCCACATGTTGCGTCCGATTTGCAGCAGGCGGCTGCCCTTGAAACGGACCGGCTCCAGGGTTTGCGCCACGCTGGCCTCTGAGTTGGCCTGTACCAGAAGCCGCTGTGGCTCCAGGTCGCGCCCGTGCTCGCGGGCTTGCAGTTGGATCTCCCATTCGATCCCCGGCAGGCCGCCGCCGCGGGCCCGGTCGGAGTGGATCAGGATGTCGTGGGGGTCGGGGGTGGCGGTGCCCGGCTCGGCTTGGGCGGGAGCGGTAGTAATCAAGGCGATCAACAGAACCAGGGCCTGGATCAACCCCCTCCAGATCCCCTTGCCTCCGTAGGTGGAGAGAGTTGGGGTGAGGGGGAGGCTCAAGCACGCCGAGGGCGGAACAATGAATCGCGGCGAGGACGCCGCTCCCACAAGTTGATTTGATGTCGCCGAGGACGGCGCTCCAACGGCAACAAGCAATCGCGCCGAGGACGCCGCTCCAACGGCAACAAGCAACCGCGCCGAGGACGGCGCTCCAACAAATGACTTAAACATGGCCCAGTGCCTCGATGATCGGTTGTCGGGCGGCCCGCCGCGCCGGCAACCACGCCGCCGCGCTGCCCACCACCAACATCAACGCCAGGGTCCACCAGGCGCGGGCGGCGTCGAAGTCGACCCGCAGTGGCACCGGGGCGGTGGCGTTGGGGGGGATGTAGCTGATGTGGGCGGCGTTGACCCCATAGCGGGTTAGGTAAGCCAGCAGCAGCCCGGTCGCGCACCCCAGCAGGGTGAGCAAAAACGATTCGAGCACGAACAACCGCACCACCTTGCCCCGCTTCAAACCGATGGCCCGCAGGGTGCCGATCTCCCGGGTGCGCTCGACCACCGTCATCCCCATGGCGCTGGCGGTGCTCATCACCACCACTGTCAGCACGATCAGGGCGATGAAGCCGAAGATCATCTCGAACATCCCCTTCACCTGCCGATAGAAGGCCGAGAGCGTCTGCCAGGTTTTCACCTCGACGTCGAATCCCGCCCCGTTCAGCACCTTTTCAATGCGATCCCGCGCCTGGGCGGTGTGCTTCACATCGTCGAGCAGTACGGTCAGTCGGTCGGCGCCGCCGGGCAGGTCGTAGAGGGTCCGGGCCAGCTCGATGGGCATGAACATCATCTTGTCGTTGGTCCCGGCGTTGCCGGTGTCGAAGATCCCCCCCACGCTGAAATCGAGGGCGTTGGCCTGCCCCCCCACCGTGTTGACCAGCACCACCCCGATGTCGCCGCGTTTCAAATCGAGCAATCCGGCCAGATCGCGCCCCAGGGTCACCCCATCGGGCCTGGCCGCATCGAGCCCCTCGACCGCCAGTTGCTCAGGAATCCCACTGTCCTCAAGCCCCAGGGAATCGCGCAGCGCCGCCGCCGGGGCCTGAATCCGCCAGCCGTCGTCGGGATCGATCCCCTCGGCGATGAAGATGGTGCTCACCCGGCCGTTGGCGGCGATGCCGCTCAGGGCCAGCCGGGGGGTGACCAGGGTGACCTGGGGGTCTGCTTCGAGCAGTGCCTCGATCTTGGCGATGTCGTCCTCGTGCAGCAGGTACCGCTCGGGATCGAACCGCCCCTCTTTGTCGAGCCCCCGCAGGCTGAGGGTCAGGTGGCCGAGCAGCTCGCCATGGATCGACTGAGCCGCCAGCCCACCGAAGATGTTGTGGATGTAGCCGGCAAACAGGGTGACGGCGGCAAAGCCGACCGCGATGGCGCTCAGGGTGGTCAGGCTGCGGCGGCGGTTGCGGGTCAGGCCGCGCAGGGCGAGTGGGAGCATGTTCATACGGCCCCCCTTTCGTCGGTCTCGATCAACCCATCGCGCAGGTGCACTTTGCGGTCGACGTGCTCCAGCAACCGGGGATCGTGGGTGGTGAAAAGAAAGGTCACCCCGAGGCGGCGGTTCAGGTCGTGCATCAGCTCGACCACCATGGCGCTGTTGCCCGAATCGAGGTTGGCGGTCGGCTCGTCGGCGATCACCAGCTTGGGACCAACCACCAGGGCGCGGGCGATGGCAACCCGCTGCCGCTGTCCGCCGCTGAGTTTGTCGGGTCGGGCCGGGGCATGGTCGGCCAAACCCACATCGCCGAGCGCTCCCTGCGCCCGCTGCCGAGCCGCAACCTTGTCGACCCCCTGAATCTGCAAGGGGAGCATGACGTTCTCCAGCGCCGAGAGGACCGGCACCAGGTTGAAGCTCTGGAAGACAAAGCCGATGTGCTGCCCCCGAAAGGTGGTGATGGCGTCGTCGCTTAAGGTGTGCACGTCGTGGCCGTCGATCTCGACCTTGCCCGAAGTGGGGGCGTCGATCAGGCCGACCATGTTCATCAGGGTCGATTTGCCGCTGCCCGAGGGGCCCCAGACCGCCAGGAATTCCCCGGCGTGAATCGTTAAATCGACCCCGCGCAGCGCTTGCACCGGGGTTTGTCCCAACATGAAGGTGCGGTGGAGGTTTTTGAGTCGTACCAGGGGCTGATGGCTCACGGACCGCCTCCTTTCAACGCAAATGGATGGTCTGAATTGCCCCCTGGGGGGGCAGATCGAAAACGGCGGCCTCAAAATCGGGGGGGCCAAAGCGGCCCCGAGCATCGCGACTGAAGCCGTAGGGTTCGGTGGGGATGCCGAGCAGGCCGGTGTCGAGGGTTTGGTTGCCGTTGATGTCGGCAAAACTGGAGACCGCATAACGACCCGGCGTCAGATTTTGCAGAGTAACGGTCGCTGCGTTGCCTTCAGCCGGAATGAGGCGCTTGGCCACGGCCCGCTCAACGTTCATGAAGGTGTCGGGGGTGGCGTAGAGCGCCAGCAGGATGCGGCTCCCCTTGAGCCCTTTGCCTTGAAAGTCGAGGGTGAGGTCGGCGGCATGGGTCGCCGGGGGGGCGAACAGCAAGGGGGTCGATAGGGCGGCGATCAGCAGCGGTCGGTTCACGGCAATTCCCTCCGAGGTTGGACGATGGAGGGAATCTAAAGGCGGGGGCGGAGAGGAGACGAGACGTGTGCGATGGGTGGGAGATAGGGCCGACGAACTGCCGATCTAGGTCTTATCGGACGTATGAGACCTATAAGGCCTAGGGAAGCGCTGATTGAATAGCGCTTCCGAGCGGTCCACGGATGGGCCGCCAAAATCAGGAACGTCAGTAGGAGGCGACCTAAGTCGCCGAAGCTCTGCTTTTGGTTTTTGCGCAGCGTGCCGCTTCAAGGCAGGAGGCCTTCAATCAGCGTTTCCCTAGATTCAACCGGCCATCAAATACCCGTCCCCTGCCCCAACAGATGCAACACCGCCATCCGCACCGCCACCCCGTTTTTCACCTGTTCGAGCACCAGCGATTCTGGGCCGTCGGCGGCGTCGGAGGCCAGCTCCACCCCGCGGTTGATCGGGCCGGGGTGCATCACCAGGGCGCCGGGGGCCATGCGGTGCAGGCGGTCGCGGTTGATCCCGTACATGTTGAAATACTCGTTGATCGAGGGGATGAAACTGCCTTGCATCCGCTCGCGTTGCAGCCGTAGCACCATCACCACGTCGGCCCCGGCAATCCCCCGTTCCAGGTCGTAATGGACCTCGCACCCGTAGTTCTGTACGTCGCGGGGCAGCAGGGTGGGGGGGGCGACGACGCGGGTGTGGGCCCCCAGGGTTTTGAGGGCGATCAAATTGGAGCGGGCGACCCGGGAGTGGGTGACGTCGCCGACGATGGCAATCGTTTTGTCTGCCCAATCGCCGATGTGGTCGTGCATGGTCAGCAGGTCGAGCAGCGCCTGGGTCGGGTGCTCGTGCCGTCCGTCGCCCGCGTTGACGATGCTGCATTCCAGATGGCGGGTGAGGAATTCGCAGGCCCCCCCCTGAGCATGCCGCACCACCACCACGTCGGGGACCATCGCCTGCAGGTTGGCCGCCGTGTCGAGCAGGGTTTCACCCTTGGTGGTCGATGAGCCGGAGGCCGAGATGTTGATGACGTCGGCCGAAAGTCGCTTGCCGGCGATCTCAAAGCTGGAACGGGTCCGGGTCGAGTTTTCGAAAAACAGGTTGATGACGGTGCGACCGCGCAGCGAGGGGCTTTTTTTGATGTCGCGCTCGTTGAGCTCCCGGAAGGAGCGGGCCACCGCGAGGATTGCCTCGATCTCGTCGCGGCTTAAGCCCTCCATGGTGATGAGATGGCGCTGATGGAAGGCGAGCGACTCAGCCATGGAGAACCTCCTTGCGGGTCACGATCATCTGCCCGTCGTCGCGGGCGACCAGCTTGACCAGCCAATGGGTGGGAATGTCGAGGGGGTAGGCGGTGAGGTCAGGTTGGATCGGCAGCTCCCGTTCCCCCCGGTCGATCAACACCGCCAGGATGATGCGGGCAGGGCGACCGAATTCGAACAGCGCCTCCATCGCCGAACGGATCGTCCGTCCGCTGCGAATCACCTCGTCGACTAGAATCACGGTGCGGTCGTTGATGTCGGGCAGGATCGTCTCGTGCACCAACGGGTGGTGGCCGATGCGTGAAAGGTCGTCGCGGTAGAAGGTAATGTCGATCATCCCGACTTCGTCGATGCCGGTTTTGGCCGCCAGCGCCTCGGCGAGCAGGTCGCCCCCAGAGGGGATGCCAACCATGACCGCCCCTGCGGCCATGCGCCGGTCGAGGATCGCCTCGGCCAGACGGTCGATCCCCTCGGCAACCTCTTCGGCACTCAGAAGGATTTGGGTGGTTTGCATGAAAAATCCAGGGCAGGAAACGTCCTCGTTTGGACAGAAACGAGGCGCTTTGGAAGGATTACCGGATAGAACGTATGGTGTTGTCGTATCATCGCCGCAACGAAATCGAAGCGCTTTCTTACGCTGCTTGTCGCAGCTTTCAAATTCTGCCGGAGGGCATCTGTAATGGGAATCTTCAAAGCGTACGACATCCGGGGGATCGTCCCTAGCCAGCTCGACACCGATACCGCCCAGCGGATCGGCATCGCGCTGGGGGAGCTGCTCGGCCAGGGACCGGTGGTGGTCACCCGCGACATGCGCGATTCCAGCCCCGGTATGTCGCAGGCGCTGATTGCCGGAATCACCCAGGCCGGGGTCGATGTGATCGACTGCGGCATGGGGGCGACCCCGATGAATTACTTCGCCAATGTGCATTTGAAGGGTGAGGCCTCGGTTTCGATCACCGCCTCCCACAACCCCGGTCAGTACAACGGCTTCAAGATTTCGCTGCGCGACGCCAAACCGATGAGCTACGAGACCGGCATCGACAAGATCGAGGCGAGGGTTGCCGAACTGGCCGCTGGGGCCGCCCCCCGTGCGGTGGAGCGCCCCGGCACCGTCACGCAAGCCGACGTCTTCACCCCCTTCCTCGACCACAACTTGGCGGTTCTCTCGGAAGCGACCCCCCCCTTTAAGATGGCCATCGACGGCGGCAACGGCATCGCGGGGCATTTTCTGCCCGCTTTGTTCGAGCGGCTGCCCCAGTTCGACCCCATCGCGATGTACTGGGAGCCCGACGGCAACTTCCCCAACCACGAGGCCAATCCCCTTGACCTTGAAACCCTGCGCGACTTGCAGGCCAAGGTAAAAGAGGTGGGGTGCGACTTCGGCATCGCCTTCGACGGCGACGCCGACCGCTGCGCCTTCGTCGACGAGCACGGGCAGATCATCCCCTCCGATCTGCTCACCGCCTTGATCGCCGAGGAGGTGCTGCGCCGCCATCCCGGCGCCACCATCCTCTACGATCTGCGCTCTTCTCGGGTGGTCCCCGAGGTGGTCGAGGCGGCGGGGGGCAAGGCGATCCGCTGCCGGGTCGGCCACGCCTACATCAAGGCGCAGATGCGGCAGGATGGGGCGACCTTCGCGGGCGAGCTTTCGGGCCACTACTACTTCGCCGACAACTTCACCACCGACTCGGGCCTCTATGCCATGCTCTACGTCTTGAGTCTGTTGGGGCGCAGCGACGCGCCGATCTCGGCCCGGATTGCCCCGCTACGCAAATACGCCCAGAGCGGCGAGATCAACTTCCGGGTCGGCGACCCCGACGCGGTGCTGGCCAACCTCGAAAAGCGCTACGCCGAGGCCAAGACCGACCACCTCGATGGATTAACCCTGACTTTTGAGTGGGGATGGGCCAACATCCGTAAGTCCAACACCGAGCCGCTGCTGCGGCTGAACGTCGAAACCTTCGACAAGGGGCTGATCGATGAGAAGTTGGCCGAGATTCGCGGCGCCATCGAGGCGGGGGGGTGAGCCTCGATGGGTAAAACGACGGCGTTGGCTCCAATGGGGGGCGGCATTGCTGCCCCTGCTGCTGACGGGCTGCGGCTACACGATGATCGGTTCGGGAGGCCCCGATCTGACCGGGATCTCAAGGGTGGTGGTCGAGGTGCAGGGGGAGGGAGACCTGCGCGGTGCCCTGGCCCGTCACCTGCAAACCCAGGGGGTCGAGGTGGTCGACCGCAACGGCGACATCCCCCGGCTGTGGATCGAGGTCGAGAAACCCTGGATCGTCGCCCTGTCGCGGGACCTGCGCGGGGTGGTGACCGAGGGGGAGGTGGTGGTGGCGGCCAAGGGGGTGTGGTATCCCAAGCCCGACGTGCGCCAGCCCATCGCACGGGTCGAAGTGCGGCTGCCGGTTGCGATGACCGGCGATCCCACCGTCGACGACGCCCGAGTTCGGCAGGGGCAACGTCAGGCGGCTCAGGCGTTGGCCGATGAGGTATGGTCGGCCTGGGGCAGCAGGTTCTAGGGAAGCGCTGATTCAAGCGGCGCTTCCGAGCAGCCCGGGATGGGCCGCCAAAATCAGGAACGTCAGCGACTGATTTTGCAAGCGAAGCAAAAACCACGTTTTTTGCGAAACGCCACTTGAAAAAAGGCCCGGAGCCTTTTTTCAGTGTTTCCCTAGATATGCCCTTAGCCCTGACAGACATTCAACCGTTGTAAGGAGCTCCCATCGTGGAATTTCTCCGCTTGCCCAAAGCCCGGCTTGCGGGTTGGTTGGAGGCGGTTGAGCGGCAGGTTCCGGTCATCATTCCGGTACGTGTGCCCGCTCCCGCCGGAGCCTTGCCCGAGGCCCGTCCCCTCTACCGATTTGCCCCCATGAGCGAAACCGGGGTCGGGGCACTGGCACTGGAATACCTGCGCACTCAACTGCCCCCCAAACAGTATTTCTTCCCCCCAAAAGAGCCGCTCTACCGGTTCGACCGCGAAGGGCAATTCGAGCCCATCGCCCCCCCGAAACAGCCCCAGGTGATCTTTGGTCTGCACCCCTGCGACCTGCACGGTCTGGCGGTGACCGACGCCTTTTTCACCCGCTCCTACCCCGACCGCACCTACCACGCCCGCCGCAGTGAGGCGCTCTTGATCGGCCTGGGCTGCTTGCCCGACGAACGGTGCTTTTGCCGCAGTCAGGGGACCGATCAGATCGACGACGGTTACGACCTGTTTTTGTGGGATCTGGGCGACCGCTTCTTCGTGCGCATCCGCACCGAGCAGGGACACGACCTGATCCACCTGGCGCGGGAGCTCTTCGAGCCGATCGACGAGGCCGACAAAACCGACTATCTGGCGCTGCTCGAACGGCGGTTGGGGATGTTCACCCTGGAGGTCGACACCAAAACCCTGCCCCAGGTGCTTGACATGGCCTGCGACACCCCCGCCTGGGAGGCGCTCGGCGCCGCCTGTTTCGCCTGCGCCGCTTGCACCTTCGTCTGCCCCACCTGCACCTGTTACCGCTTCACTGAGCAGCTCAATCTCGACGATTCGGGGGAGCGTTGCCGGGAGTGGGACTCCTGCCTGCTGCGCGATTTCGACCGGGTGGCGGGGGATCACCACCTGCGTCCCGAGCGGGCCGATCGGGTGAAAAACCGCTACTACCACAAGGAGCACGGCTACGTGCAGGAATTCGGCATGCCCTCGTGTGTGGGCTGCGGTCGCTGCATCGACGCCTGCATGGCGGGGATCAACATCGTCGACGTCTTTGCCAAGGTGCGGTCCAGTTGCGGAGTGAACCCATGATCCGCTTTGGCTCCGAAATGCCCGCTTCCCCCAAGGTCCAGGCGCCCGATCCTCTGTTTCCCTATCCGGCTCGTTTGGTCGAGCGGATCGACATGGGGCCCGATCAGGCGATGTTCACCTTCGCCCCCGAAGAGCCGGGTTTCCCTTGCCCCGATGGGCGCAACCACGAGCCGGGGCAGTTCTTGATGCTCTCGGTTCCCCCTGCCGGTGAGGCCCCGTTCACCATCTGCGCCGCTCCCCGTCGTGGTGCGCCGGGGGTGCAAACCACCATCCGCCGGGTTGGACGGGTCACCCGCCGTCTGTTCGAGCTTCCGGTCGGGGCGCGGGTCGGGCTGCGCGGCCCTTTTGGTCGCCCCTATCCGGTGGCCAAGATGGCGGGACTCGATCTGGTCTTCGTCGCCGGGGGGTTGGGAATTGCCCCGCTGCGCGGGTTGATCGAACACACTTTGGGCGATCCCGCATCATACGGGCGGCAACACCTGATCTACGGCATGCGCGAGGGGGGGCAACTGCTCTATGGGGATCAATGGCGGGCGGCGCGGGATGCCGAAACCTTGAGTCTCGACCTGCGCGCCGATGAAAACCTGCCGGGCGATTTCAATTCTGGGGGGGTACTTGACGCCATCGAGGCGTGGGACTGGCAGCCCGAGCGCACCGCTGTGGCGGTCTGCGGCCCTCCGGTGATGTACCCCCCGGTGCTGCAACGCCTGCAAGCGCTCAAAGTGTGGCCGCAGCGGATCTTCGTCACCCTGGAGCGCCGCATGGTGTGTGGCATCGGCCAGTGCGGCCACTGCGCCATCGGCTATCGCTACACCTGCACCGACGGGCCGGTCTTCTCGGCCTGGGAGGCGCGGGGCTTGCGCGAAGCCTGGGAAGAGCCCAAGGAGCGGCCATGAGTGGCTCCCTCGCCCTGGCCTCCCTGCTCGGCCATCCCCCGGGTCCCCCCCCCCGGATTTTGCTCCTGGAGTCGAGCCACGCCCTGGCGGGATTGGTTCGCGGTCGCATCGAACAGGAGCTCGGGTTCGAGGTGGTGCAGGCCTTCACCCTGGACGAGGCGGCCGAGGCGGTGGGCTTGAGCGAAACCCCCTTCTTCGTCGCCCTGGCCTCTTTGGCGTTGCCCGACGGTGAAGGGGTCGAGGTGATCGAGGCGCTCAATGCCCTCGATGTGCCGGTCATCGCCTTTACAGGGGTGGACGACGAAAAAACCCGTAAGGCGATTCTGGGGGCCGAGGCACTCGATTACGTCCTCAAAAGCGGCGAGGCGAGCCTGACCTACCTGGTCTGGTTGCTGGGGCGACTGTCGCGCAACCGCTTCATCAAGGTGCTGGTGGTCGACGACGCCCCCTTCATGCGCGAGATCATCGGCGAGCTGCTCATCAACCACTGTTACCAAGTGGTCGAGGCGGGCAATGGTCTGGAGGCGCTGGAACAACTGGCAGCCCACCCTGATATCAAGCTGGTGGTGACCGACTACCTGATGCCCAGCATGGATGGTATCGAGTTGCTGGCCCGCATTCGCGAGCGCCACCCTCGTGAGGAGCTGGCGGTCATCGGTATTTCGGGGGACGAGAGTCGGCACCTTAATACCGACTTTCTCAAGTTGGGGGCCAGCGACTACATCCCCAAGCCGTTCCGCAACGAGGAGTTCTATTGCCGGGTCTCCCAGGTGGTCGAAACCATCGAGTATGTGGCGGCCATTAAAGAGGCGGCCAATCGCGACTACCTGACCAATCTTTCGAACCGGCGCCATTTTTTCGCCCGCGCCAGTGAAGTGCTCGCAAGCGGGATCACCCCCATCGCCGCCGCCCTGCTCGATCTCGACCATTTTAAGGCGATCAACGACCTATACGGCCACGAGGCGGGCGACGTGGTGCTCAAGGTTTTCGCCGATCTGCTGCGCCCCCTTGAGGAGGAGGGGGCGGTGGTGGCGCGTCTGGGGGGGGAGGAATTCGGACTGCTACTGCCCGGTTGGGAGCGAGACCGTGTCAGGCAGCGGCTGGAACAACTGCGGGAGGAGACCGCCCGTCAGGTGCGGATCCTGGGGGGTAAGGCGGTGCGGTTTACGACCTCGATCGGCATCGCCTTTGGCGTCGAAGAGGGGCTCGACGATCTACTGCGCCGGGCCGATCAACAGCTTTTTCGGGCCAAAGAGACGGGGCGCAATCGGGTGGCGTTGGAGCTACAGATCGGAAAAGAGGCCTAGGAGCCTGTCGGGCTTGAGCGTACGTAGCGAGCCGAGTGGGGAATCGAGGCCAAATTTTCACGGTTTTGAGGATCATAGTGGTGGCTATGTGACGAAAAACCGGGGGAATTTGGACCGATTACCCGCCGGCGCAGTAGGACGATCTCAAGTCCGACAGACTCCTAGCCGTCAGCGAATGGGGCCGATCAGGCGAACCAAGCCCCGACCCTCTGCCCGTTCGATCCACTCAGGGTTCCGCCCCGCCGCTTCCCGTTCCGCCATCTCCTCGTTCAACCGTCCTCCTTTGGCCTTCAACGCAATCAACACCCCCCCAGGTTGCAACAGCGGTTGGGCCCAGGCATCGAGTTGGGCCAGGGTGTCGACCGCCTGGGCGGTGACGGCGGCGGCGCTGCCAAGCAATTCGACGGGGGGATGATTCAGGTTGGCGCGCAGCGCCCGCACGTGGGTCAACCCCAACTGACGGATGACGTGTTTGAGAAAGGCGACCTTTTTGGCGTTGAGATCGAGCAGGGTGACTTGCCCTTCGCGGTGTAGCGCCCAGATCAAAGCAGGTAACCCCTGCCCCGAACCCATGTCGATCAATATCCCAGGGGGGAGATGGGGCAGTACCTCATGGGCTTGATGGATCTTCTCTTGAACCTCCCGCAGCCCCCAACGTTTGCTGACCAGCGCCAGCTTTTGGTTCCAGCGCAGCAGCTCCTCGGCAAACCAGGCCTCTTGTTCGGTGGGCGTCATTCCCGCTCCAGTCGTCCCTGACGGCGCAGGTTCAGATGCAGGGTGAGCGCCTCGATGGCGGCCACGGTTACCCCCCGCACTTGGCGGGCATGGGCCATGGTCTCGGGGGCGGCCTGGCTCAGACGGTGGCGCATCTCAATCGACAGCCCCATCACCTGCCCGAAATCGACCCCTTCCAGGCTGAAGTCATCCATGGCGGCAATACGGTGGCGTTCGCGTCGTTTGCGGGCGATGTACCCGGCGTATTTGGCCTCGGCCTCCAGGGTGCGTCGGTCGCGCCCGGTCATTGCAGGGTCCCGCAAATCCCCCTTTTCAAGCCGTTCCAGCCGGGCGGAAAACCATTTTTTTTGGTCGTTTTGGACCAGCCCTAATGCAACCCCTACCGGGGTCAGGCGCAGGTCGGCGTTGTCCTCGCGCAGACTCAGACGGTGTTCGGCCCGGCTGGTGAAGACCCGGTAGGGCTCGTCGACCCCGTGAAGGGTAAGGTCGCGCACCAGCACCCCGGCATAGCTGCTTTCGGCTGCAGGCTGCCAGTCCGGTAGGTCGAGTGCCCAGGCTGCCGCGTTGGTCCCCCCCACCAACCCTTGAGCCGCCGCCTCCTCGTAGCCGGTGGTGCCGTTGATCTGCCCTGCCAAAAAGAGGCCGCCAACCTGGCTTGAGGCCAGCGTCATCTTGAGTTTGCGCGGATCAACGGCGTCGTACTCGATGGCATAGCCGGGGCGCAGGATGCGCACCTGCTCCAGCGCCGGAATCGAGCGTACCACCTCAAGCTGGGTCGCCAACGATAGTCCGGTCGAGATGCCGTTGGGGTAGATCTCGGAGCTGTCGTGCCCTTCGGGTTCGAGGAAAACGTGGTGGCGCTCCCGGCCCGCGAAACGGACGACTTTGTCTTCAATTGAGGGGCAGTAGCGCGGCCCGGTACCGGTGATGGCGCCCCGGTAGACCGCCGATTCTCCCAGGTGGGCGCGGACGATGTCGTGGGTTTCGGGGGTGGTCCAGGTGATGCCGCAATCCATGGGGGGGAGCCCCGGCGCGGAGGAGCCCCAATGCAACAGCGACGGGGGTTGATCCCCCGGCTGAGCCTCGACCCGGCTCCAGTCGATGGTGGCGCGGTCGAGGCGGGGTGGGGTGCCGGTTTTCAAACGAAAGGAGGGGTGGCCGAGCCGCTCCAGGGCGGCGGTGAGCCCCATGGCCGGGGCGTCGCCCAGCCGCCCCCCCGACATCGTTTGGATGCCGATGTGGATCACCCCACGCAAAAAAGTGCCGCAGGTGACCACGGCGGCGCGGCAGGCGATGCGACCGAAAACCCTGCCGATCACGGCGCCGATGCGCCCCCCCTCGGTTTCAAGGTCGACGATTTCGTCCTGGATTTGGCTCAGATTGGGGTGATCGGCCAAAAAGCCTTGAATCCACAGGCGATAACGGCGCCGATCATTTTGCACTCGTGTCGCCTGCACCGCCGGACCCTTGCGGGTGTTGAGCCGCCGAAAGTGCAGCCCTGTAGCGTCGGCCGCCCGCGCCATGACCCCTCCCATAGCGTCGATTTCGGCGACCAAATGCCCCTTGCCGATGCCGCCGATGGCGGGGTTGCAGGACATCTGGCCAACGGTGTCGAGGTTGAGGGAGACCAACAGGGTGCGGGCGCCGCGCCGCGCCGAGGCGGCCGCCGCCTCGACACCGGCGTGGCCGCCACCAATGACGACAACGTCGAAGGATTCGCTCATAAAATTATTTCTGTCTTAGCCCTCGATGGCGTCGAGCGCATCGAGGGCGATGGAGGTCATGCGGGTCAAGGTCGCCTTGTCGGCCACCAGTGGGGGCACAAGATAGGCGGCCGAGCCCAAGGGGCGGGCATAGAGCCCCATCTGTTGGCAGGCGGCAGCCCACTGCGGTCCCGCGTCGCCCAAATAAGAGGTGGTGCCCGGCGGATCGAGATCGAAGGCGATCATCGCCCCCACTTGGCGAGGACGGTGGGCTTTGGGGTGCTGGGCGATGGCGGCCAGCCCTTGGGTCAGGGTGGGGACGGTCACCTTTTGCACATGGGCCATCACCCGCTCCTCCTCGAAGACCTTCAAGGTTTCAAGGGCGACGGCGGTCCCCAGCGGGTTGCCGTAGAAGGAGTGGCCGTAATAGAGGGCACGGCCCGAGCCGTGATTCCCCAGGAACCCGGCAAAAACCTCTTCGGTGGCCAGGGTTGCGGCGATGGGGAGCATCCCACCTGCGAACCCCTTGCCGGTGGTGAGCAGATCGGGGGCGATCCCGGCGCCGTCGCAGGCCCAGAAGGTGCCGGTGCGGCCATAACCGACAAACACCTCATCGGCGATGAGCAAGCAGCCCGCTTTGTCGCAGGCGGCACGCAGGCGGCGCAGGTATTCGGGGGGGTGAACCCACATTCCCACCGCCCCTTGAATCAAGGGTTCGATCACCACCGCCGCGATGTGCTCGCCGTGTTCGGACAGATGCCGCTCCATCGCTTGGGCCGCCTGCTCCCAGTCGCCGTCCGGCTCGCCGGGGGAGGGGAGGCGGTCGCAGGTAAAAAGCAGGGGGGCGAAGCGTTGATGGAACACCGCCACCCCACCCAACGATACCGCGCCGATGGTTTCGCCGTGGAAGGAGCCGGTGAAGGCGACAAAGCGGTTGCGCCGCGGCTGGCCGTTTTGCTGGAAGAACTGAAAGGCGATCTTCAGCGCCACCTCGACGGCGGTGGAGCCGTCGTCGGAATAGAAGACCCGGTTGAGTTTGCCGGGGGCGATGTCGATCAGCCGTTCGGCCAGTTCGGCGGCGGGGCCATGGGTGGTGTTGCCCGCCATGACGATGTGGGGCAACACCCCGGCTTGCCGGGTTAGCGCCGCCACCAAACGGGGGTGGCGGTGCCCCAGGGCGGCAACCCACCAAGAGGCGGTACCGTCGAGCAAGGTTTGCCCAGCGCTGGTGGTGAAGCTGCACCCCTGTGCCCCGGTTACCACCAGGGGATCGGGACGATCCTGCATCTGGGTGTAGGGGTGCCAGAGGTGGTTGCGATCAGCCTGAAGAATCGACTCAAAGGCTGGGTTTACCAACGGAAGATCACCCACTGCGGCACCGAGATGCGGTTGGGCTCCGAGGCCGGATGGCGCGGCGCCAGGGTGCCGCCTCCGGTTTCGTCGACGAAGAAGAAGGGGGGGGCGCCGTTCTTGGGGATCACCTCGATCATGTAGGTGGTCCCCTTGACCCGATACTCCCGGACCTCTTGGGTGTTCTCTTTGTAGATGCGCACCTCGGTCTCTTTGCCTTCGATGTCGGGGGAGAGATCATGCATCTCGACGGCAGAGGGTTTTTGCCCCGACAGATCGGGGAGGCTGGGCTCGGGATCGCTCCCCTGACCCCAGGCGTTTGCGGTAAGTCCCGCCCCGCCGAGAAGCAGGGCCAGCCCCAATAGGGTGGTGCGTGCAGTAGGATTCATAGAGAAAAACCCATCAGTTAGAGGGATCAAACTGTAGGAAAACGGGGCGAAAAAGGGTTGCGGACAGGTCGGTCCCTTAAGGTATGCTTGTCAACCTCGGCTATTTCTTCAACCAACCTGGCCGAGCAGCGACGGAACAATCCCCCTAGGAGCTGGATCGTATCTTGGCCCTTTCCTGCGGTGTCCTCAACCGAAGGAAAACCGGCTCGAACCACGGTTCGAGAGGGAATGTTGCGGGCGCGGCTTGCCGTGCCGCCTGCTCCTTGGCAGGCTGGCGTCCATTCTAGATCACTCGTTCGACAGGAGCGCTGCCGATGGCACGGGTCCAAATTTATAAGACCCCCGAAGTCGACCTGAATCAGGTCCGGGAAATCTTGACGCGCTATATCCCCAGCAAAAGCAACGTGATGGGGGTGCTTCAAGATGTGCAGGCCCATTACGGCTATGTTCCTGAGGAGGCATGCGACCTGATTGCCAAAACCCTTCGGGTGCCGATGTCCCAGATTTTCGGGGTGCTCACCTTCTACGGTTTTTTCCGTCTCAAGCCCCGCGGTAAATACACCGTCCGGGTTTGTGTCGGTACCGCCTGCCATGTGAAGGGGGCCGAGATCGTTGGTATGGCCATCCAGCGCGAGGTGGGGTTGAGCAACGGGGAGGACACCACCGACGACGGGATGTTCACCTACGAAGAGGTCGCTTGCATCGGCGCCTGTGGGCTTGCGCCGCTGGTGTTGGTCGACGAGGAATCGTTCGCCGAGCTGAATCCCGCTCAGGTGCCGAGCATGATCAACAAGGTTCGTGACCGGGAGGCCGCCGCGGTGGCGGCGCAGGGCGAGGCCACGGAGGCCGCAGCATCTTAAGGTTGGAGCCAATCGGCTTCGACCCGGTGTCCCCCTTTTTACCATAGGGCCCATCGACCGATGGTGCCTCGGAGGATAGATCGCCATGACGACTGAACCCACGACGGCTGCCGGTAACGCCGCCGGACCTATTCGCTTCGTGATCGGCATGGGCACCTGCGGACTCTCCGCCGGCGCCCAGGAGATCTACGACACGGTTGCCGGACTCATCAAGGAGGAGGGTCTCGACGCCGTTATCGAAAGCACAGCATGTATTGGTTGTTGCTCCCGCGAACCCTTGATGGATGTGGTGATGCCGGGTATGGCTCGGCTGTCGTACGAGAAGATGACCCCCAAGAAGGTTAAGCAGATCTTCGACAAACACGTCAAAGAGGGGGAGCCGGTCAAGCGTAGCGTCCTCGGGCAGTTTCCTGCCGAGGAGGGGCAAAAGCCCTACGAGAAGATTCAGCTGATCGACGAACACCCTTACTACAAACGGCAGACCAAGATCGTCCTGGAGAACGTCGGTCTGATCGATCCCGAATCGATTGACGATTACATCCGGGTCGGCCAGGGGTATCAGGGGCTACGCAAGGCGCTGGCTCAATCGCCCCAGGATGTGGTCGACATGATTAAGAAATCGGGGCTGCGCGGTCGCGGGGGCGGGGGCTTCCCCACCGGTTTGAAGTGGCAGTTTTGCCGCGACGCCCAGGGGACCCAGAAATACAACATCGCCAACGCCGACGAGGGGGATCCGGGCGCCTTTATGGACCGCTCGGTGCTGGAGGGCGACCCCCATGCCATGCTCGAAGGGATGGCCATCGGTGCCTACGCCATCGGTGCCAGCGAGGGGTACATCTACATCCGCGCCGAGTACCCGTTGGCGATCAAACGGCTGCAAAAGGCGATTGCCCAAGCCAAGGAGCGAGGCTTCTTGGGTAAGAACATCCTGGGCAGCGACTTCAACTACGACATCAAGATCAAGAAGGGCTCCGGCGCCTTCGTCTGCGGCGAGGAAACCGCCCTGATCGCCTCTATTGAGGGCGAGCGTGGCACCCCCCGTCCCCGTCCCCCCTATCCGGCGATCTCCGGTTTGTGGGGCAAACCGACCAACATCAACAACGTCGAAACCTGGGCTAACGTCCCCAAGATCCTGCGCAAGGGGGCCGAGTGGTATGCCTCCTTCGGGGTGGAGCGCAACACCGGCACCAAGGTTTTCGCGCTGACCGGCGCCCTGAAGAACACCGGCTTGGCCGAGGTTCCAATGGGGATCACCCTGCGTGAGGTGGTCGAAGAGGTGGGCGGCGGCGTCCCCTACAAGGCCCGCGCCTTCAAGGGTGCCCAAATGGGCGGCCCCTCGGGGGGAATCATCCCCGCCGATCATGCCGACGTGGCCATCACCTACGAGTCGTTGCTCGAAAAAGGGGCGATGATGGGCTCCGGCGGGGTGGTAGTGATCGACGAATCGACCTGCGTCGTTGAGCTCGCCCGCTTCTTCATGAAGTTCACCGAAGACGAGTCTTGCGGCCACTGCACCCCCTGCCGCGACGGTACCAAGCGAATGCTTGAAATCGTCACGCGCATTGCCGACGGCGAGGGGCGCGAGGGCGACCTTGAGCTGATGGAAAACCTGGGCGAGGCGATTAAGTCCTCCTCCCAGTGCGGTTTGGGTATGACGGCGCCCAATCCGGTGCTGTCGACCATGCGCTGGTTCCGGCACGAGTACGAAGAGCACATCCACGACAAGACCTGCCGGGCCCACCAATGCTCAAAGCTGCTTAAGTTTTGGGTGATCCCCGATTTGTGTACCTCGTGCTCGATTTGTGCGGTCAATTGCCCTGACAACGCCATCGAGTGGGAGAAGGGGAAGGTTGCCTTCATCGATCAGGACAAGTGCACGATGTGCCGCAACTGCTACATCGACTGCAAGTTCATGGCGATCGAATAATCCGGATCGAATCCACGAGTTCTTCTGATCTTCCCGAAGCCGTGGGCCGCCCGGCGGTCCGCCGAGGAGTTTCTGAATATGTCTGATTTGGTGAAAGTCACCATCGATGGCAAGACGGTCGAGGTTCCCCGCGACCACACCATTTTGCAGGCGGCCGAGGTCGCCGGTGTCGACATCCCGACGATGTGCTTTGATCCTCGTATCAAGCCGTTCGGCGCCTGCCGCATGTGCCTGGTTCAGGTCGAGGGGGGGCGCGGATTGGCGACTGCCTGCACCCACCCGGTGATGCCCGACATGGTGGTGACCACCCAGACCGAGCAGATCGCGGCCAACCGCAAGACCCTGCTGGAGCTGCTCCTCACCTACCACCCCTTGGATTGCCCGACCTGCGACAAGGGGGGTGAGTGCACCCTGCAGAACCTTTCGTTTGCCCACGGCCCGCAGACCTCCCGCCTAGAGGCCCCCAAGCATCATTACACCGTCGACGACCGCTCGCCCCTGATTCAGATCGACAACAACCTCTGCGTACTCTGCGAAAAATGCGTGCGCATGTGCGACGAGGTGATCGATGTGGCGGCGCTGGCGATGTCGTATCGCGGCTATCACACCAAGGTGGTCCCGAGCTTCGGCAAGGTGCTCGACTGCGAGTACTGCGGCGCCTGCGTCTCGGTCTGTCCGGTCGGCGCCTTGGGCGACAAGCTCTACAAGTACCGCTCCCGCCCCTGGGATCAGGCGAAGAAAGAGTCGATCTGCACTTACTGCGGCGTCGGTTGCCACTTGAAGTACGGGGTCGCCAACGACGAGGTGTTGCGGGTGACCACCTCCCCCGATCTGGGTCACAACCAGGGGTTGCTCTGCACCCGTGGGAGCTACGGTTGGGGCTACATCGAATCGGAACAGCGGATCCGTCAGCCCCTCATCAAGAAAAACGGCACGTTCCAAACCGCGACCTGGTCCGAGGCGCTCGATTGGGTGGCCGAGAAGCTTCAGCGGGTTAAGTCGGATCATGGGGCCAATGCCGTGGCAGCGGTGGGCAGCGGCGGCATGACGATGGAAGAGGCCTTCCTGCTGCGCAAAGCAGTGCGGGAGGGGCTCGGTTCGGCGCACCTTGATTGCATCGGCGGCAGCCAAAGCGCTGCCGCACTCGATGGCATCGAGGCGGTGATCGGGGTGCGCAGCAACGCTACGATCCGTGGCGCCGCCGCCATCGAGCAGGCCGATTTGGTCTTCATCGCCCGCGCCGTGATCTCCGAAACCCAGCCGGTCGCCGGTTATGTGGTCTCCCACCTGGTTCACCGCAACGAGGGTAGCAACCTGGTGTTGGTCGATGGTCGGGAAGAGAAATTTTCCCGTTACTCCACCCCCCATGCCCGGGTCCGTCCCGGCACCGAAACGGCCTTTGTTTACGGGGTTATCAACGCCCTGATTCAGGGAGGCTTGGTCGATTGTGAGGCGGCGGCGGAGCGTGGAGAGGGCTTTGAGGCGCTGGCCGGATCGGTTGCCCGTTTCACGCCCGAGCATGTTGCTCAGGTTTGCGGCATCCCCGCCGAACAGGTGGGTGAGGCGGCGGCCAAGGTGGCCGGTGCGAACAACGCAGTCTTCATCACCGCCGTTGAATCGGCGGTGGGTGGGCAGAATCGCGAAATCGCCGAGGCGCTGGCGCTGCTGGCGTTGGTTAGCGGCCATTTCAAAGAGGGATCCGGTCTTCTGGTGATGCAGGAGCGGGCCAATTCGGTCGGAGTGCTCGCTGCCGGTCTGCGTCCTGCTGTAGAGGGTCTCGACGCTGCGGGCATCGCTGCTCATCTGGGGAGCCAAATCAAGGGGCTGTTGGTGGTCGGGGAAGACCTGACCGTGACCTTACCGGCAGGCGGCAAGGTGGCGGCGGCCCTGAACGATCTTGACTTCTTGGTTGTGTGCGATCACTTCATGACGGCGACCGCCCAGGCAGCCGACGTGGTGTTGCCTCTGGCTTCGACCGCTGAGAGCGATGGCACCTTCATCAATCAAGGCGGTTTGGTGCAGTCGTTCCAAGCGGCGATCAGCCCCAAAGAGGCGGCCAAACCGGGTTGGCAAATCCTTTACAACCTGGCCCGCCGCCTGGGTGGGATTGGCGAGATTGGCGGCTTTGCCGAGCTGCAATCCCAGGTTAAGGCTGCGGTTCCCGCCATGGCGGGGCGTGCCACCAACCTCTTTGCCGAAGCGGCCCCCAAGGGCAGCTATCGGGCGGTTGCATTCGACGCGGCCCCCCCCTCTTCCGGGCTGGTGCTAACCACCGGATCGATCCGTCAACACAACGGCACGTTGTCGACCCATGCCGAGGGGCCGATGCGGCTGGTCAGGCACGGTTTTGTCGAGGTGCATCCCGACGATGCTCTGCGCCTTGAGCTCGACAACGGCGACCGCATCCAGGTGCGCACCACCCACGGCGTGTTTGAGGCTGAGGTTGAGGTGAATGATCGCGGTGTGGCCGGGTACCTGTTTGTCCCCCGCCACTTTGTCGACACCCCGGTCTTGCAGGCGATGCCTGCCGACGGCAGCCTGCCCGCCGCCGAGTTGGTGGTGGTGGCCCGTGCCCAGAGCGCTGAGCCGGTCGCCGTCGATGCCTGAAGAGGGGGCGCGGCAACGGCAGATTGCCGAAAGTTTGATCGGCAAGGGGTGGCGCAGGCTCGAACACAACCGCTCCGGCGAGCTGCTGATGCTCAAGGACGACGAAATCCGCTGGTGGAAGGTGCGCGACGAGGCGACCGGACGCTGGGAGGTCGAGGCGGCCATGCAGCTCGACTCGGTGTTGCTCGCCAAGAAGTGGGAGGAGGGGCGTTACCGCCTGCCCCCCACCATCAACCATCCACTCGGTTTGTTCGTCGACGCCGCCATGATGGCCAACATCCGCCGCCAACTTGACCGCCCCGCCCTCGACAGGGGCGCCGAACAGGTCGCCCCCTTCGATCCCGGCATCCCCCTGTGTATTCCGATTGTTCCTGCCAAAGATTGACCCCTCCCCGGAGGGGCTCGATTTTCAGCCCGATACCCAAGAGAAACCGACATGATTAAGGCCACCGTCACCAGCTACGACGTCAAAAAGGGTTTTGGTTACGCAAGCGACGATCAAGGCAGGGCGATCTTCGTCCACTACTCGGCCATTGAACGTGGCGAGGGTGAGGAGGGGGATGTGACGCTGGAGGAGGGGCAGACTCTTCAGATTGAGGTGAAGGACAACAACCTCAAGATGCCGGTGGCGTTAAAAGCCAAGCTTACCTAAGCAGTACCCTCATCGTGATTGGTGGCACTGCGCCATTGGGGGCATAGCCCTCACCGTGTGCAACCCATCCACCCCACCAGGGGACAGCCCTCCATGAGCTTTCTGATTCAATCGCGTTCGCTGCTTTTGCAGCCGGTGAGTACCGCCAAGGAGTCGCGGTTCACCGAGCGGCTCAAGCGGTGCCCGCTGTTGATTTCCCTGCCCCGAGAGGAATGGCGGGACTGGTTGGCGGGCTGCAAATTGCAGATTTTGCGCGACGACGAACCGCTATGGGAGGAGGGCTCCCTGGGTCGTTCGGTCATGGTGCTACTCGACGGCGAGGTCTCGGTGGAATACCAGGGAACGGTCTTGGGCCACCTCAAGGCGGGCGCCATGCTGGGGCTCAATGCCACCCTGGGGCGCTGGCGGCGCGAATCGGGGATTCGGGCCCACGCCGGCGACGCCCTTGTCCTTGAAATCCCCTGGTCGCTGACCAAATCGACGCTCAAACGCAATCCCGGCATCACCGGCGCCTTGCAGGTGATCGGGCGTAGTTTCGAAGCGCTCAAACTGCTGGCGGGTCATCCCCTGTTGCAACATCTCGACGAAGATTCCCGAGGCAAGGTCGCCGCTGCGGCGCAGTGGCTTGATATGCCCCCCGGTCACATCTTTATCCGCCAGGGTGCCCATGACCGTGACGCCTACATCGTGGTCTCGGGATCGGTCGAGGTGGTCCGGCACGAGGGGCCGCGTGACATCGTGTTGGCTCAACTTGGCCACGGCAAGGTGATTGGCGAGCTGGCTCTGCTCGATGGCCGTCCCCGTACCGCCTCGGTCCGCACCGTCGAGCCGACCCGCTTACTCCACCTTCCGGCCAACGCGTTTGAGGATGCTGTCGAATCGCCCACCGCCTTTCGCGAATCACTGCGGCGTTGGCGCCGCAAGTTGGGGATGCACACGGTCCAGGATTGGATGGTGACGGGGGCAGCGACCGCCGAGAGCATCCCGGCCAAAGGTTGAATCCCCTCGGTTTGCATCCCCCCCTGGAAACCCCGATGGACCAAGATCCCACCCGCGCCGCCCCCTCCGGTTGGATCGAAGTGGTTGTGGATCGCCCCCTTCCCCCCTTGACCTACCGCTGGCCCGACGATCTGGATTGCCCCCCCAAGGTGGGGCGCGAGGTCGAGGTGCCCTTGGGGCGGGGCCGCGCCCGGGGCTGGATCGTTGCTCTGCATGCCGCACCCCCCGACGACGTGGCGGTTGGTCGCATCAAACCGATCATCGACCTGCCCGCTGCCGCTCCTGTCCCCCAGCCCATCTGGCAGACCCTGTGTTGGGCCGCCGATTACTACGGCTATCCCCTCGGCCCCTACTTGGCTGCCCTGCTGCCCAAGGAGGACCCCCCCGGTAAGGTTCGGCTGCTTGCCGGGTGGCAAGAGCATCCAGCGGGCAAAACCCTGCCGATCCGCACCCTGCTTGCGGGGCTTACGCCCCACCCGTTTGCCCGGTTTTGGATGGGGTGGCTGCAAGGGCATTGGGGGACGGTCGACCGAGAGGGGCGAATGCTGGTGCTCAGCGCGCAGGGGCGGGCCGTCACCATTGCACCGCGTGCCCATCGACAGCTGGCGCTGCACAACGCTCTGCTCAGTCACCCTCTTGAAGAGGCCGACGCGGTGGCTCAATTCGGCCGCGACGCGGTGCGCAGTCTTGAAGCCAAAGGTTGGGTGGTGGGGCACAAGCGGGGGCGGGAGGGAATGCTCCCCATGGGGCCGCAGCTCAACCCCGATCAAGCTGCCGCAGTGGCCCGCCTGACCGAGATGCTGACCGCGCCCGAGCGCCCAGCTTTGCTCTTCGGTACAACCGGATCGGGCAAAACCGAGGTGTACCTGCGGATCGCCCGCACAGTGGTGGAGCGGGGGGGGCAGGTGTTGGTGGTGGTCCCCGAGATCGCCCTGACCCCGCAAACCGCCGCCCGTTTTGAAGATCGCTTCCCTGGGCGGGTGGGTGTTTGGCATTCGGCACAAGGGGCGACCGACCGGGGTGACCTGGCAAGGCGGGTGCGGGCGGGACAGGTCCAGGTGTTGGTCGGGACCCGCTCGGCCCTCTTCCTGCCTTGGTTGAATCTCAAGCTTATGGTGGTCGACGAAGAGCACGACAACGCCCTGTCGCAAGAGGAGGGGATGCGCTACCACGGCCGCGATTTGGCGGTGGTGTTGGCCAAGAATGCGGGGGCGCTATGCCTGCTTGGTACCGCTACCCCCTCGGTTGAAAGTTGGCGCAATGCCGAGATGGGGCGGTACGAGCGGATCGATCTACCAGGAAGAGCAGGGGCGGGAAGAATGCCCGAGGTACGGCTGATCGACCTGCGCCAGGGGCGGGACGAGACCGACCGTCACCCCTTCGACCGTCCGCTGATCGCCGCGCCCTTGCGGCAGGCATTGGAAGAGGGTCTAGCCAAGGGGGAGCAGGCGATCCTGCTGCTCAACCGGCGCGGCTACGCCCCTTTTTTACGCTGCATCGGTTGCGGCGCCGAGTTCGCCTGCGAGCACTGCGCCGTCCCCCTGACCTACCACCACCACCCTCGCCGCCTGCTTTGCCACTACTGCGGTCATACCAAGCCGGTCCCCGATTTGTGCCCCACCTGCCAACAGATGCTCCTCACGCCCATCGGGGTCGGAATTCAGCAGGTTGAGGGGTGGCTAAACCAAATTCTGCCCAAGGCCAAGGTACTGCGGCTCGACCGAGACACCGCCCGGCTTAAGGGGATCGGGACGATTTTGGAGGCCTTCCGGCAAGGGGAGGGGGACATCCTGCTCGGCACCCAGATGCTGGCCAAGGGGCATGATTTTCCCAAGGTGACGACGGTAGGGGTGGTGTTGGCCGATCAGGGGCTGTCGCTGCCCGACTTCCGCGCCCAGGAGAGGCTCTTCCAAACCCTGGTGCAAACCTCGGGACGGGCAGGGCGAGCCGAGCTGCCGGGACAGGTGTTTATTCAGACCTTCGAGCCGGAGCACCCGTTGTTCGGGCAGATTCAGCGGGGTGAAGTCGCCCAATTTTTGGATGAGGAGCTGGCACTGCGCCGGATGCTCGGTTATCCGCCCGATCAGCCGATGCTGCGGGTGCTCGCACGGGGTAAGGGCAAACGGGTGGTGGGGCAGGCGTTGGAGGGGGTGGCGCGGACGCTGGCCAAACTGCCCGGTTTGATCCTACTCGGCCCCGCCCCCGCCCCGATTGAGCGAATTCAAGGGATCGACCGCCACCACCTGTTGCTACGCGGCCCCCGCCCAGCGCTACGCAGCGCCCTACGGCTGCTGCAACAGTGGCCGGAAGAACAAGGGGTGAACCTGCGTTGGGAGGTTGATCCGGTGCAGATGATGTAGGGGTTAAACCCCGCCAAGTTGATGCCAAGCGGTATAGAGCCCCACCGCCGCCGCCGAAGAAAGGTTCAACGAGCGCACGTCATCCACCATTGGGATGCGAAAGGCGGAGTCGGCACCTTCGATTTGCTCGGGCGGCAGCCCCCGGCTTTCGGGGCCGAAGAGCAGTCCGTCCCCCGGCTGAAACCGAACTTCGAACAGGGAGCGCTCGGTCTTGGTTGTCGCCGCCAGCACCCGCCCATTGAACGCCCTATGAAACTCCTGCCAGTCGTCATGGTGATGAATCGCCACCTCCCGCCAGTAGTCGAGCCCCGCCCGCTTGAGCTGCTTGTCGTCCCAAGAAAACCCCAGCGGATGGATCAGATGCAGGGTGGCGCCGGTGACCCGGCACAGCCGCACGATATTGCCGGTGTTGGGGGGGATCTCGGGTTGGTAGAGGATGATGTGGAGGGGGCAGGGGGCGGGCACGGGGACTCCGGCAAGCGTGATGGGGAAAAGGGCGGGGGTTGATCGGCCCCGTGTGCAACAGGCTCAAGCTGTGCGGATCGATGGTATCGGAAGCATCATCGGCAATCCGCCCATCGTCTCTTCCCGAGGGGGGAAGGGTGCTCCGGCGAACGCGAATCCAAGCAATAAAAAGGGGACGGTGGTTGCTCCACCGTCCCCATGATTGATCAAAACCGAAGCAATGCAGACACAGCGTTAAACCGGTTCACGGGTGGATTCCGGGTTTATCGATGGCGCCCCGGAATGACGCCCCACCCTTTACCCCAGCGCGTCGAGGATGTCCCGTTCGTGTTCCTGCTCTTGGGTCAGGATGTCCTCCAAGACCCGTTTGAGGGCGTATTCCCCCAGCGCCTCGGCCTGTTTCATCCGCTCTTTATAGCGGGTGATGGCAACCTTTTCGCCGACCAAATCCTGCTGGAGCATGGCGACCTGATCTTCAGAGGTCACGACATGCCGAACATCGACGGCGGGGGTACCCCCCAGGTAGTCGATCTCGTTGGCTAGAAGCAGGGCGTGTTGGTGCTCCTCGGCGGCGTGGACCACCAATTCTTGCTGAATGCTGCGGTACTGCGCCCCCTTCATCACCGCCGAATGCTGGATGTACTGGATCATCGCGGTGTATTCCAGGCGCAGGTCTTCATTGAGTAGCTCGATCAACGCCTCTCGGGTTAGCACCCCTTCGATTGCCGAGGGGGGCTCGATCATTTCCTCTTTTTTCTTCTTCTTGGGCATGGCGTGCAACCTCCTTGAAAGATGGGAACGGAATCAACCGGCCCCTTACCCGAACGGTAAAATCGCGCTTAGTTCGTCACCCTTTCTCAAACCCCAACTCCCCCCCATCCACAATCACCCGAACGGTGTCGCCATCGCGGAAGCTGCCCTCCAGCAACGCAATGGCCAGGGGGTTTTGGATCGCCTGTTGGATCAAACGCTTCAAAGGTCGGGCGCCGAAGGCGGAATCAAAACCGTGTTCGGCCAGCCATCCCACCGCCTCGTCGCTCAATTCGAGGGTGATCTTGCGATCGAGCAAAATCTTGCGTAGCCGGGCCAGCTGAATCTCGACGATTTTGGCCATATGGCCCCGCGCCAGCCGGTGGGCTCAACGGGACGACCTTTTCCCCGTAGCGGCCCCACCCCACCCTCCACCGTCGCCCCCGCGCCCGCTGGATCCCCGCCTGCGCGGGGATGACGCCGGGATGGGCGGGGGATGGGGGGCTTCGGGTCAGGCTTGGCACATGGGGATGCGAAAGCCCCAACCGGGCCGGGAGTTGGAGGCACAGCCCGAAGCCACCCAACAACGGCACTCTTTTCCAGGAGTCTGCCGGTCTTTCGTTGTCGTGGGGTAGAAGGAATAACGACAGCCCTTTCGCTGATGAGGGGCAAGAAAGACAACCTCTCGCTGAGGGATAGGATTCAGGTAGACGCATTCGGGTCGACAGGTACCCTTCTCCCCTTCGGTAAGCCCTACCCCATTTTGGCTGAGGTCTCCTGCGGAATGGATCCGTTCTTCGAGCAACCCATCCTCAACTCCCCCTACGAGTCTCCCTCCCGGCATTGGGAGTTGGATGAGCACGGCCAACCAACCCAGCGGACCATTGAGCAACGGCGGAGTGCAGAATTCGTCACCCCCATTCCCAAACCCAAAAAGCGCAAAGGGGGGGAGGGAAATTACCTGGCGTTGGATGAAGGATTTGGGCTGTCCACCCAGGACCAGCGTTACGAACACACCGGTTTGATCAACGCCCTGCGTGAAGAGGTGGCGCAGTGGCGGCAATTGCCCCCGGCCCACTGGCGAGTGACCCCCGAAACAGCCCGATTGCTCCAGCATTGGCGACACCACCCGTTTGGGGGTGTGCGCCCATTCTTTTGCCAGGTAGAGGCGGCGGAAACCGCCATTTGGCTGACCGAAGTTGCCCCCCAAAGTGGAAAAACCGGGGAACGGTTTTTGCGCCATCTGGAAGAGTCCAGCCAAGCAGCCAATCCCGATTTACTGCGTTTGGCCCTCAAGCTGGCCACCGGTGCAGGCAAAACCACCGTGATGGCCATGCTCATCGCTTGGCAAACCCTCAATGCCGTCCGACGCCCCAACAGCCGCAAATTCACCCGTGGGTTTTTGATCGTTACCCCCGGCATCACCATCAAGGACCGCCTGCGCGTCCTTCAGCCCAACGACCCGGACAGCTACTACAAGAGCCGCGAGCTGGTGCCCGGCGACATGATGGGCGACCTGGAACGGGCCAAGATCGTCATCACCAACTATCACGCCTTCAAACTGCGCGAACGTATGCCCCTGTCCAAGGGCGGTAGGCTGCTGCTGCAAGGCCGTGGCGGCGAAGCACTCGATACGTTGGAATCCGAAGGCCAGATGATCCAGAGGGTCATGCCGGAGTTGATGGGCATGAAGAACATCCTGGTCATCAACGACGAGGCTCATCACTGCTACCGGGAGAAACCCAACCACGACGACGAAAAGCTGAAAGGGGACGAGAAAAGGGAGGCGGAAGAAAACAACGAAGCAGCCCGTCTGTGGATTTCCGGTTTGGAGGCCGTCAACCGCAAGCTGGGCCTTAGCCGGGTGATCGACCTATCCGCCACCCCCTTCTTTCTGCGTGGTTCCGGTTATGCCGAGGGCACCCTGTTCCCCTGGACCCTCAGCGATTTCTCGCTGATGGACGCCATCGAATGCGGCATCGTCAAACTGCCGCGTGTGCCGGTGGCCGACAACATCCCCGGCGCCGAAGTGCCGGTGTTCCGCAACCTGTGGGAACACATCCGCAAAGACATGCCCAAGAAGGGGCGCGGCAAGGCCGAAGGACTCGACCCGCTTAAGTTGCCGACCCGCCTGCAAACCGCCCTCGAAGCCCTCTACGGCCATTACAAGAAAACCTACGATTTGTGGGAGCAGGCTGGAATCCAAGTGCCGCCCTGCTTCATCGTGGTTTGCAACAACACCTCGACCTCCAAGCTGGTGTACGACTACATCTCTGGCTTCCAGCGGCTAAACGACGATGGCAGCAGCAAGCTGGAGAACGGTCGGCTCCCACTGTTCCGCAACTTTGATGAACACGGCAATCCACTCGGCCGCCCCAAAACCCTGCTCATCGACAGCGAACAACTGGAATCCGGCGAGGCTTTGGATAACAGCTTCCGGGGCATAGCCGCTGACGAAATCGAGCGCTTCCGCCGCGAGATCATCGAACGCACCGGCGACCCGCGTGCGGCCGACACCATCACCGACGCGGCCTTGCTGCGCGAGGTCATGAACACCGTCGGCAAGGCTGGCCGACTGGGCGACTCCATTCGCTGCGTGGTTTCGGTCTCCATGCTGACCGAAGGCTGGGACGCCAGCACCGTCACCCACGTCCTGGGCGTGCGCGCCTTCGGCACCCAGTTGCTGTGCGAACAGGTCATTGGCCGCGCCTTGCGCCGCCAGTCTTACGAACTCAACGAGGCAGGGCTGTTCAACGTCGAATACGCCGACGTTCTCGGCATTCCCTTCGACTTCACCGCCAAACCGGTGGTCGCGCCGCCGCAACCGCCGCGCGAAACCATCCAGGTCAGGGCCATCCGTCCCGACCGCGACGCTCTTGAAATCCGCTTCCCCCGCGTCCAGGGCTACCGGGTGGAACTCCCGGAAGAACGCCTCACCGCCGGGTTCAACGCCGACTCCGTGCTGGAACTGACCCCCGATCTGGTTGGCCCCTCCATCACCCGCAACGCTGGCATCATCGGCCAGGATGTGGACCTGAACCTGGTCCACACCGGCGACATGCGCCATTCCACGCTGCTGTTTCACCTCACCCAGCGCCTGATCTACACCCGGTGGCGCGACCCCGGCGAGGAACCCAAGCTCTACCTGTTCGGCCAACTCAAACGCATCGCCAAACAATGGCTGGACACCTGTTTGGTTTGCAAAGGCGGCACCTACCCGGCCCAGCTCATGTATCAGGCCCTGGCCGACGTGGCTTGCGAACGCATCACCGCTGGCATCACCCGAGCGCTGATTGGTGAGCGCCCCATCAAAGCCGTGCTTGATCCGTACAACCCCACCGGCACCACCGCCCACGTTAACTTCAGCACTGCGAAGAAAGACCGCTGGCAGACCGACGCCCGCCGCTGCCACCTCAACTGGGTCATTCTCGATAGCGGTTGGGAAGGCGAGTTTTGCCGCGTCGCCGAAGCCCATCCGCAGGTACGCGCCTATGTGAAGAACCACAACCTGGGGCTGGAGGTGCCGTACCGCTATGGCTCCGAAATGCGCACCTACCTGCCCGACTTCGTCGTTCTTGTAGACGACGGCCATGGCGAGGATGACCTGCTGCACCTTGTGGTCGAGGTCAAAGGCTACCGGCGCGAAGACGCCAAGGAGAAGAAAGCCACGATGGAAACCTACTGGGTGCCGGGGGTGAACAACCTCAAGCAATACGGCCGCTGGGCCTTCGCCGAGTTCACCGAGGTCTGGCAGATGCAGGACGACTTCGCCGCGAAGGTGGAGGCCGAATTCAGCAAGATGATCGGGCGGGTGGTGGATGGAAGCTGAAACTGCATTCAGGAGCATTTTCTTGGCGTCAGGAAAATGCTCCCTAGGTGGCGATGCGCACCATTTTGTTGGCGCCAACAAAATGGTTCGACAAGAGGCCGGGCAGAAACGGGAGAAGAAGTCATGAGCAACATCAAGTTGTTCGAGTCCAAGCACATCCGTTCGGCCTGGGACGAAGCCACCCAACGCTGGTACTTTGCCATTGTCGATGTCGTCGCAGCCTTGAGCGAAAGCGAGAACCCGCAGGTCTACTGGCGGGTGCTCAAGAAGCGCCTGCTGGCCGAGGGCAATGAAACCGTTACAGCTTGTAACGCCTTGAAGATGACCGCAGCCGATGGCAAGCAGCGTCTGACCGACGTGGCGGATACCGAGCAATTGCTTCGGCTCATTCAGTCCATCCCCTCCCCCAAAGCCGAGCCGTTCAAACGCTGGCTGGCCCAGGTGGGCTACGAGCGGCTGGAAGAAATCGAAAACCCCGAACTGGCCGCCGCACGTATGCGCGAGTTGTACAAAGCCAAGGGCTACAGCGACGAATGGATCGAAAAGCGGGTGCGCGGCATCGCCATCCGCGACGAACTGACCCACGAATGGCAGAAGCGCGGCGTCAAGGAGCAGCGCGAATACGCCATCCTTACCGCCGAAATCAGCCGCGCCACCTTTGGCATGACCCCCGCCGAATACAAAACCTTCAAGAGTCTCGACAAGCCCGCCGACAACCTGCGCGACCACATGAACGATCTGGAACTGATCTTCACCATGCTGGGCGAAGCCTCCACCACCGAGATTGCTCGTAATAAAGACGCGCAAGGCTACGGCGAGAACCGCGAAGCGGCCGTGGCGGGCGGCGCGGTGGCCGGACGGGCACGCCGCGACCTGGAGAAAAAATCCGGCAAGCGCGTCGCCAGCCCGGAAAACTACAAAGCCTTGCCCGAAGCCGTGGCACGCAAAAAGCTGAAGAAGAAGGAAGCCTGAGCATGGCCAAAGCACCGAAAAGAAAACTTAGCGTCGAAACCCTTACCCACGACGCCACCCGCAAAAACATCCCCACCGCCGAATACCAATCGGTGATGCAGAAGGAAGAGCAGACGCCGGTTCGCGTGGCCTACCCTCGCAATGCTGCCGGGCAGGAGGAAGAAAAGCAGCGCCGCAACCGCGACCTGGACCCGCAACTGGTCTGGCGCGGCAAGGATGAACAAGACTGGTCCGACCTCGTCGTTCACGCCCCGCCGGTTTACATCCAGGAAAAGGTCCACCCCAAGGTGTTGATTGATGACCTGCGCCAGCAAAGCCAGGAGCAACAGGCAGCGGCGGGGCGTCAGGCGGGGAAATTACGGCAAGTCGACCTCTTCGCCGACTTCAACGGCCTGCCCGATAACAACGCCAAAACCGAGTTCTACCAGCACGACGGCCACTGGCAGAACCGCATGATTTTGGGCGACAGCCTGCAAGTGATGGCCTCCCTGGCCGAGCGCGAAGGGCTGCGCGGTCAGGTGCAGTGCATCTATTTCGATCCGCCCTACGGCATCAAATTCAACAGCAACTTCCAGTGGTCCACCACCAGCCGGGACGTGAAAGACGGCAACACCGACCACATCACCCGCGAGCCGGAACAGGTCAAGGCCTTCCGCGACACCTGGCGCGACGGCATCCACTCCTACCTCACTTACCTGCGCGACCGGCTGACTGTGGCGCGGGATTTGTTGACGGATTCCGGGTCGATCTTTGTGCAGATTGGGGATGAGAACGTGCACCGGGTACGGGCGGTGATGGATGAGGTGTTTGGGGATGGGAACTTCATTTCACAGATCGGATTTGCCAAGACTTCTGGCTCGACCGATGACTATCTTGGACAAACAACCGACTACCTGCTCTGGTATGCAAGAGATCGCCAGCAGGTGAAGTATCGAGCCGCACTCAAACGTAAACGCCCAGGTGAAGCAGGTGGCACGAATTACAACAGGCTTAGAGATATCCTCGGCAATAGCCGGTCTATCAAGACTTCCGAGGATTTGTCGTCTCAGATTGAGACTGGCGAGCTACGCATTTATTCACTGGATAATCTGACTTCCCAGAGCGCGGGTCGTGATAAGGGCGAAGGGGCAGCTTCTTGGTTCGGCGTCGAGTTGGATGGACGCATACATAAGCCATCGCTATCCGTTCGTTGGAAAACAAACGAGAGCGGTATGGCACGGCTCAAAGCAGCTGGGCGCTTGGAAGCCACGGAGAAACGACTTGGATACGTTCGCTACCTCGATGATTTTCCCGCTGTACAAATAAATAACCGCTGGGAGGATGTGGCTGCAAGTTTCATGGCGGACAAGATGTATGTTGTTCAGACATCACCGACCGTCATTCAACGCTGCCTCCTGATGACTACCGACCCCGGCGACTTGGTTCTCGACCCCACCTGCGGTTCCGGCACCACCGCCTACGTCGCCGAACAATGGGGCCGCCGCTGGATCACCCTTGATACCTCCCGCGTCGCCCTGGCCCTGGCCCGAGCCCGCATCATGGGTGCCCGCTACCCCTACTACCTGCTGGCCGACAGTCGCGAGGGGCAGATCAAGGAGGCCGAAGTCACCCGCACCGCGCCTTCCAGCCAACCCACACGCGGCAACATCCGCCACGGCTTCGTCTACGAGCGCGTCCCCCACATCACCCTGAAATCCATCGCCAACAACAGCGAGATCGACGTCATCTGGAGCAATTGGCAGGCGAAGCTGGAACCGCTGCGCGAGCAACTCAACCAGGCGCTGGGCAAACATTGGCAGGAATGGGAAATCCCCCGCGACGCCGAGGCCCAATGGCCCGATGCGGCGAAGAAACTCCACGCCGACTGGTGGCAAGCCCGCATCACCCGCCAGAAGGAGATCGACGCCTCCATCGCCGCCAAGGCCGAGTTCGAATACCTCTACGACAAGCCCTTTGATGACAAGAAGAAGGTCCGCGTCGCCGGTCCCTTCACCGTGGAAAGCCTGTCGCCCCACCGCGTCCTGGCCGTCGATGAAAACGACGAACTGATCAACAAGGTGGCCGAGCTGGAGCCCGGCTACGGCGAGGAACGCAGCTTTGTCCAGATGATCCTGGAAAACCTGAAGACCGCTGGCGTTCAGCAGGCCCACAAGGAAGACAAGATCAACTTCACCGCCCTGACCCCCTGGCCGGGCAACCTGGTTTGCGCCGAGGGCCGATACGAAGATGCCGGCGGTGAAAAACGCGCCGCCATCTTCATCGGCCCCGAGTTCGGCACCGTCTCCCGCCCCGACCTGGTGGAGGCCGCCCGCGAGGCGGGCGACGCCGCTTTCGACGTGCTCATCGCCTGCGCCTTCAACTACGACGCCCATTCCTCCGAGTTCGACAAACTCGGCCGCATCCCCGTGCTCAAGGCCCGCATGAACGCCGACCTGCACATGGCCGAAGACCTGAAGAACACCGGCAAGGGCAACCTGTTCGTGATCTTCGGCGAGCCCGACATCGACATCCTCGACGCCGAAGATGGTCAGGTGCGGGTCAAGGTCAACGGCGTGGACGTGTTCCACCCCAACACCGGCGAAGTCCGCAGCGACGGCAGCGACGGCATCGCCTGCTGGTTCATCGACACCGACTACAACATGGAATCCTTCTTCGTCCGCCACGCCTACTTCCTGGGCGCCAACGACCCCTACAAAGCATTGAAGACAACCCTCAAAGCCGAAATCGACGAGGAGGCCTGGGCTACCCTGAACAGCGATACCTCACGCCCCTTCGACAAACCCAAGTCCGGCCGCATCGCAGTGAAGGTGATCAATCACCTGGGGGATGAGGTGATGAAGGTGTTCAGGGTGGAGTGATGGCCGACCGCCACCAATTCCTCATCTACCAAGCGTTTCGAATCGGATTTCGACCGCACGGTGAAGCAGTGGGCGGTGAAGACGGGGCTTGGTGGATCGTGGGGAAGGTCGTCAATGAGCGGGGTGATCAAGTTGCCCCGGGAATATCTAACAACATCTAAATATGTCTAACTGTTTTTAGATAGAACCACCTAGAACTGGCTAGAGGCACCTATGGACCCGATCAAAAATCCCTTTTCTCCCGGTGAGGGTGCGCCACCGCCCGAATTGGTCGGGCGCGACCCACTGATCGAGCAAGCACGTATTCTGCTGGGGCGGGTGAAGCAGAAACGTCCGGAAAAGAGTCTGCTACTGACTGGCTTGCGTGGTGTGGGCAAGACCGTGCTGCTGAACGAAATCGAGCGGATGGCGAGGGCCGTTGGCTATCAGACGATTTTGCTGGAAGCGCAGGAGGAAAAGCCGCTGGGCGAGCTCATCTACCCCGCGCTGCGAGGACTGCTTTACGAGCTGGATCGGGTGGCTGGAGGGGGCGACAAGGTCAAACGCGGGCTGGCGGTGCTGCGCAGTTTTATCGGCAGCATCAAGCTGACGGTGGGCGATGTGGCGCTGGGGTTGGACATCGAGCCGGCCAAAGGCACGGCCGATAGCGGCGATCTGGAAATCGATCTGCCGAATCTGTTTGTGGCCATCGCCGAGGCGGCGCAAGAGCGCCAGAGCGCCGTGGCCATCCTGGTGGATGAAATCCAGTACCTGAGCCAGAAGGAACTGGGGGCTCTCATCATGGCGATGCACAAGATGCAGCAGAAGCAGTTGCCGCTGGTGCTGCTCGCCGCCGGTTTGCCGGTACTTCCCGGTATGGCAGGGGAATCGAAGTCGTATGCCGAACGGTTGTTCAATTTCCCGGACATCGGGGCGCTGTCGGCAGCGGACGCGGCCAAGGCATTACGCGATCCAGCCCATGAAGCGGGTGTCGAATTCCAGGAGGATGCGCTGCAAGAGGTGTTCTACCTGACGCACGGTTACCCCTACTTCATTCAGGAATGGGGTTACCAATCCTGGAATATCGCGGCGGCGAGTCCAATTACCTTGCAGACCGTGCAGGCCGCTACGCCAGAGGTGATCCGTCGGCTCGACAAGAATTTTTTCCGGGTGCGCTTTGATCGACTGACACCGGGGGAGAAGAACTTTTTGCGTGCGATGGCCCATCTTGGCCCCGAACACCATCGCACCGGCGACATCGCCACCGTGTTGGGCATGTCGGTCAAAGGGATAGGTCCGGCTCGCTCCAAGCTGATCAAGAAGGGAATGATCTACAGCCCGGCGCACGGCGACATGGCATTCACTGTGCCGCTGTTCGATGAGTTCATGATTCGCGCCATCCCCGAATTTATTCCCGGTTGAAACCGCCCATGGACTTGCGCATTGCCGATACCTTCACCGACAGCCTTGCCCGTCTGACCGGCGAGGAGCAGAAGGCCGTCAAGACGACCGCCTTCGACCTGCAACTGAACCCGGCCAATCCGGGCATGAGTTTCCACAAGCTGGACAAGGCGCGGGACAAGAACTTCTGGTCGGTGCGGGTTAGCAGCGATATTCGGCTGATCGTGCATCGCACCGAAGCCAGCTTGTTGCTGTGCTATGTGGATCACCACGACAAGGCCTATGACTGGGCCAGTCGCCGCAAACTGGAAACCCATCCCAAAACCGGGGCGGCCCAGTGGGTGGAAATCCGCGAACGGGTGGAGGAGGTGCGGGGGCCCTATCGGGCCGAGGTGGAAACCTCCATCCCTGTGGCTGCATCCAGCCACGCAAAACCGCCGCTGTTTTCAGGCCGGACTGACGATGAATTGCTGGGTTATGGCGTTCCCGTGGAATGGCTGGCCGATGTACGTCAGGCCGACGAGGACAGCCTTCTGGAGCTGGCCGACCATCTACCAGCCGAGGCGGCCGAGGCCCTGTTGGAACTTGCCACCGGCGGCAAGCCGCAAGTGACACCCCCGACGGCGGGGGTTGATCCCTTCAGCCATCCCGACGCGCAGCGCCGCTTCCGGGTCATGAACGATGTGGAAGAACTGGAACGTGCCCTGGCGTTTCCTTGGGAAAAGTGGACGGTTTTCCTGCACCCGGCCCAACGGCAGTGGGTGGAGCGCGACTACAGCGGACCTGTGCGGATTGCCGGTTCGGCCGGTACGGGCAAGACCATCGTCGCGCTGCATCGCGCTGTTTTTCTGGCACGCAGTCAGCCCGAAGCCCGCGTGTTGCTGGCTACCTTCTCGGAAACCCTGGCCAATGCCTTGCGTGCCAAGCTCCGGCGATTGATCAGCAACGAACCCCGTTTGGCGGAGCGGCTGGAAGTGCATGCCATGAATGCCATTGGCGAACGGCTCTATGAACAGCAATTCGGGCGGCCACATATTGCCGCGCGGGAGGTGATCAAGCGCTTCATGACAGAAGCCGTTAACCAGTTGATGGCAAAGGAAAACCCGGGCCTTAAATTCAGCGTCAACTTTCTGCTGACGGAATGGGAAGACCTGGTCGATGCCTGGCAACTGGATGGCTGGGAGGCCTATCGCGATGTGAAGCGCTTGGGCAGAAAAACCCGCCTGCCGGAGCAGCAACGTGCCGTGTTTTGGTCGGTCTTCGATGCGGTTCGCACGCGTCTGAAGGCGGATGGCCTGCTCACCCATGCATCCATGTTCAGCAAACTGGCCACCCATTTGGCGCAGCGCAAACATCCCCCCTTCGACTACGTCGTGGTCGATGAGGTGCAGGACGTCAGCGTCGCGCAGTTGCGTTTCCTGGCCGCCATGGGCGCAACGATGGGCCTGGGTCGACCGAACAGCCTTTTTTTTGCTGGCGACCTGGGGCAGCGGATTTTTCAGCAGCCGTTTTCTTGGAAGTCGCTGGGCGTGGATGTACGCGGGCGTTCGCGCACCCTGCACATCAATTACCGCACTTCGCACCAGATCAGGGTGCAGGCCGACCAGCTCCTGGGGCCGGAAATTTCTGATGTGGATGGCAACAAGGAAGAACGGCGCGGGACGGTTTCCGTATTCAACGGGCCGTCGCCGGTTGTTGCCACGTTCGAGAGTGAAGAGGCAGAAATTGAGGCAGTCGGCATTTGGCTGGCATCACGCAGCAAAGAGGGCGTGGCCTCCCATGAAATCGGCGTATTCGTGCGCTCGGATGCCGAACTGGAACGCGCCCGTGCCGCAGTCGACAAGGCTGGGCTGCCGTTCAGGGTGCTTGATGAGCATGTTGAAACGGTCAGCGGCCAGGCCTCCATCAGCACCATGCACCTGGCCAAAGGTCTGGAGTTCCGGGCCGTTGTGGTGATGGCCTGCGATGATGAAGTGATCCCGCTGCAAACACGGATTGAAGCGGTGGCCGACGATGCCGATTTGGAGGAGGTCTACAACACCGAGCGCCATCTGCTTTATGTGGCGTGTACCCGTGCCAGGGATCAGTTGCTGGTGAGTGGGGTGCGGCCTGTCTCGGAGTTTCTGGACGACTTGGGCATTACAACGGGGAGGTTTTTGTAATTTTCGGCGGTCTGCGTTGTAACCAACACATGGCGCGGTCGAGTGCCCTTTTTTGCAACAGGCAAACGAAGAGCCATGACCGACTTTGGTCAGTGGCTCTTCGTTTGCTCCCCTCACCCCTTCTCAAACCCCAACTCCCCCCCATCCACAATCACCCGGACGGTGTCGCCATCGCGGAAGCTGCCCTCCAGCAACGCAATGGCCAGGGGGTTTTGGATCGCCTGCTGGATCAAACGCTTCAAAGGTCGGGCGCCGAAGGCGGAATCAAAACCGTGTTCGGCCAGCCATCCCACCGCCTCGTCGTTCAATTCGAGGGTGATCTTGCGATCGAGCAAAATCTTGCGTAGCCGGGCCAGCTGAATCTCGACGATTTTGGCCATATGGCCCCGCGCCAGACGGTGGAAGATCAAGATCTCATCGATCCGGTTGAGAAACTCGGGGCGGAAATGACCGTTGACCACCGACATCACCGACTCGCGCATCTGCCGGTAGCTCGCCTCGTCGGTGAATTGACCGATGCGGTCCGAGCCCAGGTTGCTGGTCATGATGATGACGGTGTTGCGAAAATCGACCGTGCGCCCTTGGCTGTCGGTCAGGCGTCCGTCGTCGAGCACCTGGAGCAGCACATTGAAGACCTCGGGGTGGGCCTTTTCGACCTCGTCGAACAGCACCACCGCGTAGGGGCGGCGACGCACCGCTTCGGTGAGGACGCCCCCCTCTTCGTAACCGACATAGCCGGGGGGGGCGCCGAGCAGGCGCGAAACCGAGTGTTTTTCCATGAATTCGCTCATATCGATGCGGACCATCGCCTGGTCGTCGTCGAAGAGGAACTCGGCCAGCGCCTTGGTGAGCTCGGTTTTGCCGACCCCGGTGGGGCCGAGGAACATAAAAGAGGCCAGGGGGCGATTGGGATCTTGCAAACCGGCCCGCGCCCGGCGCACCGCGTTGGCGACCGCTCGTAGCGCCTCATCCTGCCCCACGACCCGCTTTTGTAGGCGATCCTCCATACGCAGCAGCTTGTCGCGCTCCCCTTCGAGCATTTTCGAGACGGGGATGCCGGTCCACTTGCTCACCACCTCGGCGATGTCTTCGTCGGTGACCTCTTCACGCAGCAGGGTATCTTGGCCGTTGCCGGTTTCGGCCTCACCGAGCTTGCGCTCTAGCTCAGGAATGACCCCATAGGTCAGCTCACCGGCACGCCCCAGGTCGCCACGCCGCTGCACCTGCTCCAGCTCGATGCGGGCTTTTTCGAGATCCTCGCGCAGTTTGTTCACCGAGCCGATCTTCCCTTTCTCGGCGGCCCAGCGATTCGAAAGATCGTCGAAATCCTGCTGCAAAGCGGCAATCTGGGTTTCGATCTTGGCAAAGCGCTCCTTGGAGGCGGCGTCGCTCTCTTTTTTAAGCGCCTCGCGCTCGATCTTGAGCTGAATCAGCTTGCGCTCGGCCTCGTCCAGCGGCGCCGGTTTGGAGTCGATCTGGGTGCGCAGACGGCTGGCCGCCTCGTCGATCAGGTCGATGGCTTTGTCGGGGAGCTGGCGGTCGGTGATGTAGCGGTTTGAAAGGGTGGCAGCCGCCACAATAGCGGGGTCGGTGATGCGCACATGGTGGTGGATTTCGTACTTTTCTTTGATGCCGCGCAGGATGGCGATGGTGTCTTCCACCGTCGGTTCGCCCACAAACACCGGCTGAAAACGGCGTTCAAGCGCGGCGTCTTTTTCGACATGTTTGCGGTACTCGTCGAGCGTGGTGGCACCGATCATGTGCAGCTCGCCCCTCGCCAGCGCCGGTTTGAGCATGTTGCCCGCATCCATCGACCCCTCGGCCTTACCTGCCCCGACCAGGGTGTGCAGCTCGTCGATGAACAAAATGATCGCCCCCGCCGCCTGGGTGACCTCGTGCAGCACCGCCTTCAGGCGCTCTTCGAATTCTCCCCGGAACTTGGCTCCGGCGATCATCGAGCCTAGATCAAGGGTAATGAGCCGCTTGTTTTTCAGCCCCTCGGGGACGTCGCCGTTGACGATGCGCTGCGCCATCCCCTCGACGATGGCGGTCTTGCCGACCCCCGGCTCGCCGATCAACACCGGGTTGTTTTTGGTGCGGCGCGACAGCACCTGAATGGCACGGCGAATCTCTTCGTCGCGGCCGATCACCGGGTCGAGTTTCCCGCTGCGCGCCTCTTCAGTCAGGTCGCGGCCGTATTTGCTCAAAGCCTCATATTGATCCTCGGCCCCTTGGTCGGTGACCTTGCGACCACCCCGGATCTTGTCGATGGCCCCCTTGAGCCCCTCTTCGGTGAGTCCCCCCTTGCCCAGCACCGTTTTCAAGGCGGCGTCCTGGAACATGACCAAAAGCAGGTGCTCACTGGCGATGAAGTCGTCCTTCATCTTTTTGGCCAGTTCGTCACCCTTGCCCAGCACCTGATTGAGTCGGTTGCCCAGGTAGATTTGCCCGCCGCCGCTGATCTGCGGCAGTTTGTTCAACGCTTCGTCGAGGGCGGTATGAATCGGGGCGGGGCTGCCCCCGGCGGCCTGAATGAGCGAGCGGACGATCCCCCCCTCTTGTTCGAACAGAGCGGCGAGCAGGTGCTCGGGTTCGAGCGCCTGATGGTTCATGCGTCCGGCGATGGCCTGGGATTGGGCGAGGGCTTCCTGGACCTTGCGGGTCATGCGGTCGGGGTTCATACGGGCTCCTTGGTGGGGTCGTTCGGGACGTCCCCTCCATCTAGGGCCTGGGGTGGGGGCGTCAATCCCCGCAGAGTGGGGGCAGCCCCCCCCTGGCGCGCAATAGGGAGGTGATCTCAAGATCCGATAGGGGAGGGTGGAAATGGTTGCCCTGCATGGCGTCGCAGCCCAGCGAACACAGGAATGCCGCCTGCTCTGCCGTCTCGACCCCCTCGGCCACCACCGTCAGTTTCAGGGAGTGGGCCATGGCGACGATGGCAGTGACGATGGCGGAATCTTCAGGGTCGTGGTCGACGTCGCGCACGAACGATTGGTCGATCTTGAGAATGTCGAGGGGGAAGCGTTTGAGGTAACTCAATGAGGAATACCCGGTGCCGAAATCGTCGACCGACAACGTCAGCCCCATCCCCTTGAGGGTTTCGAGCATGTGCTGGGTCGACTCGGCCTGCTGCATCAACGTCCCCTCGGTGATCTCAAGATCGAGGTAGTGGGCCGGGATTTCGAAGGCATCCAGCGCCTCGGCAATGATCGTTTTTAGCCCTTGGTCTCGGAATTGCCGGGCCGAGAGGTTGACCGAAACCTTGGGGCAGTCGAGCCCCTCGTCGAGCCAGGCCCGGATTTGGGCACAGGCGGTATGCAGCACCCAGCGACCGATGGGGATGATCAGCCCCGCCTCCTCGGCCATGGGAATAAAATGGGCGGGAGGGATGGGGCCGCGCTCGGGGTGGTTCCATCGGGCCAGCGCCTCGATCCCGACCAACGTGGCGTCGAGCCCCGACACCTGGGGTTGATACACCAAGGAGAGCTCTCCGCCGCGTAGTGCTTTGCGCAGGGCGTTTTCAAGGGTCAGTCGGTCGTAGGCGGTGCCGTGCCGGTCGGGGGAATAGAAATGGTAGGTATTGCGCCCCGCCTCTTTGGCTTGGTACATGGCGGCGTCGGCCTTACGCAGCAGGGTTTGGCCATCCTGACCGTCGTCGGGGTAGAGGCTGATGCCGATGCTGGTGCTGGCGAAGACCTCTTGCCCCTCGACCAGAAAACGGTCGGCGAAGATGTTCAGCACCTTGGCGGCGACGGCGGCGGTAGCTTGGGTGTCGATAACCTCCTCAACCAGGATCACGAACTCATCCCCCCCCAACCGGGCCACGGTGTCCTCTTCGCGGATGATGCGACGCAGCCTCTGCCCCGCCTCCAGCAGCAACATGTCGCCCAGGGCGTGGCCCAGGGTGTCGTTGATGACTTTGAAGCGATCCAAATCGAGGAACATCACCGCAAGCCAGTGCCCGTGGCGGCGTGCGTGAGCGATGGCGTGATCGAGCCGGTCGAGGAAGAAGGTGCGGTTGGGCAGTCGGGTCAGGGTGTCGTGGTTGGCCAGATAATTGAGGCGGATTTCGCTCTCTTTGCGGGCGGTGATGTCGGTGAACATCCCCACATAGTGGGTGATCGCTCCGCTGTCATCGCGCACCACGGTGACGACCAGCCATTCGGGGTAGATCTCCCCCGATTTGCGTCGATGCCAGATCTCCCCCTGCCAAGAGCCCTGTTCCAGCAGCTGCTGGTTCATTGCCTGATAAAAGGATTCGTCGTGGTGGCCGGAATGGAGCAATGCCGAGGTTTGCCCGATGGCCTCTTGGGCGGTGTAGCCGGTGATGTCGGTGAAGGCGTTGTTGACCACGACGATCCTTTGATCGGCGTCGGAAATCATGATCCCCTCCAGGCTGTACTCGAACACCCTGGCGGCCAGTTGCAGCTCTTGTTCCTTGGCCCGTAGCTCGGTTAGATCGGTGATGAAGGCAAACGAGCGGGGATCCTCCGGCCCCGGTGCGGTCAGGGTGGTGGCGTTGATGCGCACGAACAGCGGTCGACCATCTTTGGTTTGTAAGGTGGTTTCGTAGGTACGGTGCTGGGTTTGGCTGGCCTCGTCGAGTTGGTTTTGGATCTCACGCGACCCCTCCTGGGTGGCAAAAAGGGTGGCGTGGCGTCCGATGATCTCATCGGGGTGGTAGCCCAACATGGAGCACAGCGCCTGATTCACCCCGACGGTCACCCCTTTTTCGTCTCCGGCCCAAAATCCTTCGGAGGAGGTATCGATGATTGAGCGGTAGCGCCGTTCGCTGGTGCGGATCCGCTCCTCGGCCCGCACCCGGTCGGTGACGTTGCGGCCGATGATGACCAGCCCCTTGCGGCTGCCGTCGGGGTGAAAAAGGGGGATCTTAATGACGTCGAAAATCCCCATGGTTCCGTCGCTCTGCGGAACCTGCTCCTCGACCTGGGAGGTTGTTCCCACTTGCCAGGCCTTCTCGTCGGAGGCGACACAGGCCAAAAAGGCTTCGCGAGATTCGGGATAAAGCTCGGCGAAGTCGCGATCCCCCTTGCCCAGATAATCGGTTCCCTCCATCCCCATGGTGGCCAGCCCCGCTTGGTTAATCAGCAACCAGTGCCCCTCGCCGTTCTTGAAAAAGATGGCGTCGGGGGTCGCTTCAACCAGGGTGGTGAGCTGCTCCTCGCGCAGTTCTAAGGCGCGTTTGGCTCGGGTGCGTTCGGTGACGTCGTGGATGAGCGAAAACAGCAGGGTACGGCTACCTAGGGCAATGGGGTCTGAGTAAACCTCAACATCGCGGATCTCCCCCGAAGACAAGCGATGACGAAAACTGAAGTAGGTCTTCTCCTTGTTTTTGGCCCGCTGCATTTCGGCTGCGACCGCTGTGGGGGGCAGGGTGTTGATGTCTGAAATGTTCAGTTGCAGCAGGCGGTCGCGGGGATAGCCGTAATAGGCGCTGGCCGCCTCGTTGGCATCGACGATGGTGCCGTCGCTGGGGTCGATCAGCAGCTTAATCACTTGGTTATTGCGGAACATCCGGTGGTACAGCGCGTGGTTTTCTTGCAACTGTTCGAGGGTGTCCCGCTGATCGTCGATGTCCTGGGCAGTCAGGATCATGCCGCGCAGGTGGCCCCCCTTGCCGAGCAACGGTTCGCCCCGCTCTTCAATCCAACGGAACTGGTTGTCGTGGCGACGCAGGCGGTAGCGGCGGCTGAAGGGGGCTGGGTCGTGCAGCGCTTGGCGTAACTGCTCTTCGGCCTGGGGGCGGTCCTCGGGGTGGATCGCCGTAGCCGCCAGCGCCAGCTCCTGGGTGGCGGTGGTGCCCCGAAAGGCGAGCCAGGCGGGATTGAACCGTACCCAGCACCCCTGTGCGTCGAGGGCCGCGATCATCGAGGGGATGTGCCGAGCCAGATCGGCCAAGGTAATGGAACGGGGCATGGTCAGTCCTTGGGGCGCGAAATCCAGCTTTCCCGGCGAGGGAAGGGAAGCGGTGGTTGATGCGGCGTTTCTGTGCGGCCCAGGGATGGGCCGCCAAAATCAGGAACGTAGGAGGCGACTCCGTCGCCGAAGCTCTGCTGAAAAAGGCAGGAGCCTTGAATCAGCGTTTCCCTAAAGGCTACATCAAGCCACGGCGAGCCAACGAGGTCCAGCCCTGCCGGGTGACAATCAGATGATCGAGAACCCTGATTTCGAGCCCTTCGGCCAGGGTGACCACGCGGTGGGTGAGGGCCAGGTCTTGGGGCGAGGGATCTTGGGAGCCCCCTGGATGGTTGTGAACCAAGATCAAGGCGGGACTACCGGCTCGGAAGGCGGCGGCAAAGATGCGTTGTGGGGTGACCGGGGCCGAGGCCATCCCCCCCAGAGCGATGGTTTCGATCCCTAAAACCCGGTGGGCCTGGGTGAGCAAAAGAACGGCAAATCGCTCTTCGGACAGCCCCCCCAGATGCAGGTTGAGGTAGGCGACCACCGCCTCGGGGGTTTCGATCGGGTCGCTGCCCAGCGCTTGTTCAAAGAGGATCCGCTCGGCGGCGGCACGCACAATTTTGAGCGCCGTGGCCCCCGCCTCCCCCAAGCCAGGCGTCTGCGCCAGTTCCCCCCAGGGGGCGTCGCACACCCCGCGCAGCGAGCCGAAACGGGCGACGAGATCCTTGGCCAGCGGCTTAACGTCGCGCCGGGGGATCGCCTGGGTCAGCAGCAGCTCGACCGCCTCGTAGTCGTGAAAACCGTCGAGCCCCCCCTGCACAAAGCGGGTGCGCAGCCGTTGGCGGTGTCCTTGGTGGGTATCCGTGCCCATGGGGGCTCCTTAGGGAAACGCTGATTCAAGGCTCCTGCCTTGAGTCAGCACGCTACGCAAAAACCGAAGCCCTGCTGAAAAAGGCAGGAGCCTTGAATCGGCGCTTCCTTAGTGGGTTTTTCGCCCAATGAATCGGCGTCAGGGACGCCACGAACAGATACGGTCTCTACAAAGGGGGAGGACGCGGTTCGGCGGGACCGTCTTACCCCTTACGCCAGGTGGTGCCCCCCGGGCCGTCCTCTAAAACCACCCCTTCGTCGGCGAGCAATTTGCGGATTTCGTCGGCGCGCCCCCAGTTGCGCTCTTGGCGGGCCTGGTTGCGCTCTTGAATAAGCCCCTCGATCCAAGTCGCCTCGTCGGCATCGGCGTCGCCACGCAGGTACGATTCCGGGTCGCTCTGAAGCAGACCCAGAATCGATCCCAGACGGCGCAGCGCCTCAACCTCGGCGGTGGGGCTTTGACCCGCATCGAGCTGTTTGTTGATCTCGTGGGCCAGCCCGTGCAACACCGCCATCGCCTCGGCGGTGTTCAGGTCGCCATCGAGCGCCGCCTTAAAACGGGCGGTCCAGGCGTCGTTGGTTCTATAGGGGTCGGGGTTGGCTGCCGCCGCCCCTACCACCCCGGTCCGGCGCAGGGTGGCATAGAGCCGCTCCATCCCTGCCGCTGCTTGTGCCATGTGCCCCTCGGAGTAATCGAGCGGCCCGTGGTAGTGGGCCGAGAGCAGCAGCAGCCGCAGCGCCTCGGCGGGGTAGTGGGCCAGCACCTCGCGGATGGTGAAGAAGTTGCCGAGCGACTTGCTCATCTTCTCTTCGTTGATACGCAAAAAGCCGACGTGCATCCAATGGTTGGCCAGGTGTTGGTGGCCGCTGGCGCCGCAGCTTTGGGCGATCTCGTTTTCGTGGTGGGGGAAGATCAGGTCCATCCCGCCGCCGTGTAAATCGAAGACCTCACCCAGGTAGCGCATCGACATGGCCGAGCACTCCAGATGCCAGCCAGGCCGTCCCGCCCCCCAAGGGGAGTCCCACTGTGGCTCCCCCGGTTTGGCCGATTTCCACAGAACGAAGTCGAGCGGATCCTCTTTATGGGGATTGACCTCAATCCGCTCCCCGGCTTGCAGATCGTCCAGCGATTTACCTGAGAGCGAGCCATAACCCTGAAACTTGCGCACCCGGAAGAAAACATCCCCCCCGCCGACGTAGGCCAGTCCTCGGGTTTCAAGCCGCTGCACCAAGGCGATCATCTCGTCGATGTGGCCGGTCGCGGTCGGTTCCACGTCGGGGGGCAGGCAGCCGATGGCGGCCATGTCCTGCTGAAAGTAGGCGGTGGTCTCCTCGGTCAGCGCCTGGCAGCCAATCCCCCGCTCGGCCGCCCGCTTGATGATCTTGTCGTCGATGTCGGTGATGTTGCGGACGTAGGTCACCCGTGTGCCCGAGGCGCGCAGGTGGCGAGTTAGGGTGTCGAACACCGCCATCACCCTGGCGTGGCCGACATGGGACAGGTCGTAGACCGTCACCCCGCAGACGTAGAGCTTGAGGTGATCGGGCTCCAGGGTTTGCAGGGGCTCAAGCGAGCGGGTCAGGGTGTTGAAAAGCAGCATAGGGACCGATTTCAGGCGAAAAGGCCGCGCACCGACATCCACAACCACAGGATGGTCAGCACGGCGAAGAAGATGGCGCCGAACCACTGCCAACCGCTGCGGGGTTCGGTGTTGTAGGACTGCCAACCAAAGTAGCCGCACATGACGGCAAGAAAGCCGTAGGTGATGAAGCCTTTGATGAGATCGATCACGGGGGCTCCTGGGATTAGGGATCGACAAGGGGCGAAGTGAAATGGGGCTGATCCTAAGTTTCGAGGGGGTCGGGGGATGTTGCAAGGGCAAGGGGCCGACCACGCGGTTAGATGAACCAGGCCATGGCGATGGTACAGGTGAGGAGGGTCAGCGGTGCCCCCACACGAAAAAAGGGCCAGAACCCCAGGATCACCCCCTGTTTGCGAGCCGCTTCGGCGACGATCAAAGCCGCCATTGAGCCGGTCAGGGCGAGGTTGCCCGCCAAGGTCGAGATCGCTGCCAGCACCCGCCAAGCGGCCTGGGGGTCGGCAAAGGGGGGGATCCACGGCGCAGCCAGCATGACGAAGGGTACGTTCGAAACCAGGTTCGAGCCGATCAGGGTTGTTAGACCCAGGACGATCAAGGGACGGGCCCCCTCTCCCCCCATCCAGGGGGCCATCGTCTGCCAAAGCGACTCGGGGGCGCCGCTGCGCACCACCCCCTCCATCACCACAAAAAGACCAGCAAACATTAGAAGCAGCGGCCAATCGATCCGGGCCAGCATGCGGTCGGGGGAGGCGCCGCCCAACAGCAGTAGCAGAGCGGCGGCGGTAAGGACCGCCAGGGTCATGTCGGCTCCAGCCAACAGCGCCCCAAGGAGCCCGAGGGCGATGAGCGGCACGAGCCGGTTGGGTCGCCCTGGCGCGTCGGGCTCAAGCTCGGGATTGCAGGCAGGGATGGGGTCGCTTCGGTGCAGGGGAAGCAGCCACAACACCAAGGCGGTCGCCCCCAGCAGCAGCCCCCCCAAGGGGGCCAGGGCGGCGGCGTAGCCGTTGAAAGTCATGGGGGCTTGCAGGGCGATGAAGGCCTGCTGCGGGTTGCCCAGAGGGAGCATCAAACTGCCGACATTGCTGCCCAGAATCAGGGCGATCAGGGGGCGAATCGGGGCGATCCCGGTCCGCAGACAGACCCGGGTCAGCAGGGGGGTCAGAGCCAAGCAAACGGTATCGTTCATCAGCAGCGCCGACAGCATCCCCGCTGCCAGCGCCACCGTGGGGGCCAGCGTGCGGGGGGCGTGGATCGCACACCGCGACAATCCCCCCTCCAGCCCCCGCAACCATCCCCCCTCCTCCAGGTAGCGGGCCACAATCATCAACCCCAACAGCAGCGCCAGGGTCGGTAGGTGGACGGCGGCGCTGGCCTGTTCCAGGGTCAGATCGGTCGCCAGCAACATCAGTACCGCTCCGGTTAGCGCTCCGGCGGGGCGGTTGATTTGCACCCCCGGCAGCCGCTGTACGGCGATCAGGATCATGGTGAGGGTCAGGACGAGCAGGGGGGCGGTCATGCGGGCCTCGGTCGTGGGGCAGGGGGGGGATCATGGCACGGTGACGGTTCGGCGGCGATGGTGCCGCCGGGCGCCGGATCTGGCAGTCTTGCGGCTCTTGGCAATGGGCGCGGATGGGAGGCAACGATGGCGGGAACCGACAACGGGGTTGTGACGTTGGAGGCGGGGCAGGTACTGGCGGCTCGGTGGTCCGACGGCGCCCCCATGACATGGGAGGAGGTACTGCAAGGGGAGGCGGGAATCATCCAAGCCGCCGTCCCCGCCGATGCTTTGCTCCGGGGATTGAAGGAGCGGTTCGATTTAGACGAGCTGCATGTCGCCGATCTGCTCAACCCCGATCACCCCCCCCAGTGGGAGCGGCACGGTACGGGACGGCACCTGATCCTACGTATCGCCTCGCAAGAGGGGGTGGCCGCCTACGTGCGCCCCTTTTCGCTGTTCTTTGACGACCAGATGGCGGCGCTGGTTTGGCCCGAGCCCTGCACCGAGCCCTACGACCTGAGAAAGCTGCATGAAGAAAACCCGATCGATGCGGTGGTGCGCATTCTTCATAGCCTGCTTGACCGCCACCTGCGCCGGGTAGTGGTGTTGATCGACGAAAGTGAAGATATCGAGGACGAGGCGCTGGGCAACGCCGAAAAGGCCGACCTGCCCGCCCTGCTCGAAAAACGGCGCGAGTTGACCCGTTTAGCCCGGGCGGCCCGTAACAACCTGTTGGTGTTGGAGCATCTACTGCGCGATGGGCGGTTCGCCGAGCATGTGCGTCTGAGCGATGCCCAGGAGCACATGAGGCGGGCCATGAATCTGGCCGAGGCACGGGCCGAACACCTGATTGGGGTGGTGATGGCGGTGCAGTCGATCTTGGGACAGCGGCTCAACGAGGTGATGAAATTCCTCGCCGCCGTCACGGTGATCCTTACCCCCCTGGCCGTGATTACCGGGGTGTTTGGGATGAACTTCGAGCACATGGGCATCTTGGAGACCGACTGGGGCTTCCCCGCCTCCTTGATCGGCATGGCGATACTGGCGGCGCTCTTGGGGGCCTATTTTCGCTGGCGGAGGTGGTTGTGATCGATGCTTCCTGGGGGCATTGGCTCGGTCTACTCAAGGCCCCCCTGTTTCACATCGGCGGCAGTCCGGTCGACAGCATCGGGCTGATCTCTTCCGGGGTGATGATGCTGGTCGGCATCGCCCTGGCCCGGCGTGCCCGACGGCTGTTTCTCGAATCGGTCGCCCCCCGGTTTCACCTGCACACCGCCACCGCCCACACCGTGGCGACGCTGCTCTTTTACGGGCTGCTGGTGGTTACGGCCCTGATCTTTTTGAGCATCCTGGGGATCACCCTGACCAATCTGGCGGTGGTGGCTGGGGCGATGTCGGTCGGGATCGGCTTCGGGCTGCAAAACATCGCCAACAACTTCGTCTCGGGGCTGATTTTGCTCTTCGACCGGGCGATCAAGGTGGGCGATTTCGTCGAGCTCGAAAGCGGTTTGAAGGGGCGGATCACTCAGATCAAGGTGCGCTCGACCGTCATCCTGACCAATGACGGGGTCGAGGTGATCGTCCCCAACAGCCATCTCATCAGCAATCAGGTGGTGAACTGGACCTTGTCGGATGAGATGCGCCGTTTGTTGGTCCCCTTTTCGGTCGCCTACGGCAGCGACATTCACCGTCTGCGTCGGATCATGCTGGAGCAGGTGCCGGTCCGGCTGCCCATCGTGGTTCAGGACGACCCCGAGCGGCCTCCCCGGCTGTGGTTTTCCGCCATGGGCGATTCATCCCTCGATTTCACCCTGGTGCTCTGGATCAAGGCCGAGGCGGCCACCCGAATGGGGGGCTCGTTGAGCGAGTGTCTCTTTGTTGTGCACGACCTCTTGATTGAACACGGCTTCGAGATCCCCTTTCCGCAGCAGGATCTGCACATCCGCACCCTCCCAGCCGGGGTGGTTCTGGCCCCCGAGGGGGTTGGCGGTGGGTGAAGCGCCACGACTGATTTTGGGTTGGCGCGAATGGGTCGCCTTCCCCGAGCTCGACATCGCCCGGATCAAGGCCAAGGTCGACACCGGCGCTCGCACCTCGGCGCTGCACACCCACCTGATCGAACCCTTCCGGCAGGGGGGGCAACGGTGGGTGCGGTTCGGTATCCACCCTTTGCAACGCAGCCACGCCGAAAGTCGGATCTGCGTCGCCGAGGTGGTCGATCAGCGGGTGGTCAGCGACTCGGGGGGGCACAAAGAAAAGCGGTGGGTGATCGAAACCCCGTTGCTGCTGGGGGGGGAGAGCTGGCCCATCGAGATCACCCTGACCAAACGCAACAACATGCTCTTTCGGCTGCTGCTGGGCCGCACCGCCATTCGGGGGCGGGCCATGGTGGATCCGGGGCGCTCCTACCTCACCGGACGCAAACCCAAACCCATTCCGGCCACTGTAAAGGCCTTATCAAACGGCCCTTCATAAGCGCAAAAGCCAAAGCGAGGGGGTCTCCCCCTCCCCCTCGTTGGGGATAGACCCTGTAGGAGCGCCGTCCCGGCGCAAGGGCTCAATGAAGAGACAGACCGCAATCCCCCCTTACCTGAGTCATACCACCGGAGTTCCCGATGAAATTCGCCATCCTCAGCCGCAACCCGAAGCTCTACTCGACCCGCCGTCTGGTCGAGGCGGGGCAGGTGCGTGGGCACGAGGTGAAGGTTGTCGATCCCCTGCGTTGCTACATGAACATCACCGCGCACCATCCCTCGATTCACTACCGGGGTGAAAGGCTCGAAGGGTTCGATGCGGTGATCCCCCGTATCGGCGCCTCGATCACCTTTTATGGCACCGCTGTGGTGCGCCAATTCGAGATGATGGGGGTTTTCTCGGCCAACGAGTCGGTGGCAATTGCCCGCGCCCGCGACAAACTGCGCTCGTTGCAGTTGCTCTCCCGGGCCGGGATCGGCCTGCCGGTCACCGGGTTTGCCCACTCCCCCGACGACATCGAAGATCTTATGGCCATGGTCGGCGGGGCGCCGGTGGTGATTAAGCTGCTGGAGGGGACCCAGGGGATCGGGGTCGTGCTGGCCGAATCGAAACAAGCGGGCGAAAGCGTCATTCAGGCCTTCATGGGGTTGAAGGCCAACATCTTGGTGCAGGAGTACATCAAAGAGGCGGGGGGGGCCGACATCCGCTGCTTCGTGATTGGCGAAAAGGTGGTGGCCACCATGATGCGTCAGGGCAAAGAGGGGGACTTTCGCTCCAATCTGCACCGGGGGGGCAAGGCGCAGCTGATTCGCATCACCCCCGAGGAGCGCTCGACTGCGGTACGGGCCGCCAAAACCATGGGTCTGAACGTCTGCGGGGTCGATCTGCTGCGCTCCAACCACGGTCCGGTGGTAATGGAGGTGAATTCCTCGCCGGGGTTGGAGGGAATAGAGGCGGCCACCGGCAAAGACATCGCCGGGCTCATCATCGAATTCCTCGAAAAAAATGCCCGCCCCAATCGCACCCGCACCCGGGGGCAGGGCTGACCATGGCCAAGGGCGATCTGGTCATCGGCGGGGTGGCGGTTCCGCGTGGCGGGCGGGCCACCATCGATTTGGTCTTACCGGCCCTCTATACCCACGCCGCTCTGAACATGCCGGTCCAGGTGGTGCGGGGCAAACGACCTGGATCGACCCTCTTCGTGACCGGGGTGCTGCACGGTGAGGAGATCAACGGGGTTGAGGTCATTCGCCGCCTACTGCGCCACTCGGCCCTGAAACGGCTGCGCGGCAGTCTGATTGCGGTGCCGGTGGTCAACGTCTACGGCTTCATCCAGCACTCCCGTTACCTGCCCGACCGGCGCGACCTCAACCGCTCCTTCCCCGGCTCCGAGTCGGGCTCAATGGCGTCTCGGGTGGCGGCGATCTTAATGCAAGAGGTGGTCGCCAACGCCACCCACGGCATCGACATCCACACCGGCGCTGGCCCCCGGATCAACCTGCCCCAGGTCCGCGCCTGCCTCGAAGACCCCGAAACCGAACGGCTGGCCCGCATCTTCGGGGCGCCGGTCATCATCGATTCGGATGTGCGCGACGGCTCCCTGCGCAGCGCAGTGCGCGATCAGGGGCTGCCGATGCTGCTCTACGAAGGGGGGGAGGCGCTGCGCTTTGATGAGACCTCGATCCGCATTGGGGTACGGGGGATTCTCAACGTTATGCGCGCCTTGGGGATGTTGCCCGACGAGGTGCGCCGCGATCCGAAGCACACCCCCCACGTGGCGACCGCCTCGACCTGGGTGCGCGCACCGATGAGCGGGGTGATGCGGGCGCCACTCCCCCTGGGGGTTCGGGTGCATAAGGGACAGGTGCTGGCCATGGTGAGCGACCCCTTCGGCGAACGGGAGCAGCCGGTCGTTGCCAGCGTCGACGGCATCGTCATCGGACGGGTGCAAGTTCCCCTGGTTTACGAGGGGGAGGCGCTTTTTCATGTCGCCCGTTTCGACCGCCCAACTCAGGCCGCCGCCGTGGTGGAGGCGGTACAGGCCGAGGCGATGAATGAGGTTTCAGGGGGGTTCGAACCCCCGAGCGACACGGCATAAGCCCCATGTGCCGTTTTTGATGCGATTTTAGAGGTAGGTTATGGATTCGTTGTTCGGTATTCACCCCATCACCGCCGCCCTGGAAGAGGGGCAGCTTGATCGACTCTGGGTGCGCGAGGGCAAACGCCATCCCCGTTTACAGGAGCTGGTGGCCGCCGCCCGCAAACAGGGGGTGGGGGTCAAAGAGGTGCCGCTCAAAGAGCTCGACCGCCTCGCCGAGGGGGGGGTGCACCAGGGGATCGTCGCCACCTTGCGTCAGGCGCCGCCCCCGCTTGAGCTCGAAGACTGGCTCGAAACCCTGCCGGTCGACCCATTGGTGGTGCTGCTCGACGGGGTGACCGATCCCCATAATCTGGGAGCGATCATCCGCAGTGTGGCGGCGGCGGGGGGGCATGGGGTGATCGTCCCCAAGGATCGCCGCGCCCCGCTGTCGGCCATCGCGGTGAAGGCCAGCGCCGGGACCGCCATGCGGATGCCGCTGGTTCAGGTGACCAATCTGGCCCGGACGGTGGAGCAGTTGCAGCAAGAGGGATTCATGGTCTGGGCCGCCGCTGGGGATGGGGCCGCCCCCTGGGACCGGGTCGATCTAAAGGGCAAAACCGCGCTGGTGTTGGGGGCCGAGGGGGAGGGGGTGCGCCCTTTGGTGCGTAAGCGCTGCGATGGGGCGGTTGCGATCCCCATGGCGGGGGCCGAGTCGCTCAATGTTTCGGTGGCGGCGGGGGTGTTGCTCTTTGAGGCGGTGCGGCAGAGAAGGTAACGGGTTTGGGGGAAGAGACGGCAAAGGGGCCGGTCCCGGGAGGGACCGGCCCCTTTGCGTTGGGGCCGTTTAGGGGAATGGGGCCGTCATGATGATCGACTCGCCGTTGCAGTCGAGCCCGGCGATCAACATGCCCGAGGCGTCTTCGGATAGCCCCGTCAGGGCGCATGTGGAGGGTACTTCGAGCGGCAAGTTCATCGGGGCGACGCTCCAATGAGCGCCGTCGTTCGATAGGGCAAGGGTCGAAAAGGTGTAGAAATATCCCTGGCTTATAGAACCAACCCCAGCGAAACGACGCCCGGTCGACATGACATAGCCCATGGTGGCCGTGGTCGCCTGGGTCCAGGTTTGGCCGTCCGTGGTGGACCAAATCCCGGTTGTGGCTGAACTCCCCAATGTCGTTCCGGAGAGGGTGGCGGTTGAACCAATTCCAAGACTTTGGACGACGGGATCCAGACTCCAATTGACCCCGTTGGGTGAGGTCAAGAGAGAGCGGGCACGCCATTGTGTCCCCTCCCAGATGGGGTCGTTGTATCCCATAAAGGATTGGACTGTTCCCGACGGTGTGGCCTGCCAGCTCAGACCATCGCTGGAGGTGAGGACTTGAGTGGTGTGGCTAAAAATGTCCATCTGCAGAGCCAACCACTCTACGCCGTTCCATCCAATGGCCATCAACCGGGTCAAGGGTAAGGACGGGGTGCCCAACTGCCATACCGAGCCATCGATGCTTTGCAGCAGCGAGGTTCCGTTGGCGCTGTCGGCACTGGCCACCCAATACGAGCCGTTGTAGTTCAGGCCGCCATTGGGGGTGAATCCGAGGGGGAATGTTCCGGGTTGCCATTGCATCCCGTCGCTGGAGGCCAGTAGCCCACTGGTGTCGACGGCCATCCAACCTTGACCACCCTGTTTGAGGGTTTTGATGCCGCCCCCGATGGCGGTCCATGCCAGCCCATCGGCGGAGGTGTACCCCGAACCGTTGATGGCTGCGACCCAGAGTCCTCCGCCAAAGGCTAGATCGCTGGGGGTTCCCCTTTTGGGGGTCGCTCCTTGAGCCGTCCAAACGGCGCCGTTGTTGGAGGTGAGCCATACATTGCTGGCGCTGTCCCAGCCGCTGGCGATCCACAGGCCGTTGCCATAGGTAATTTGGCTGTTCATCCCAACCAAGCCTGCGGGGAGGGTGGCGAGGGTCCAGGAGAGGCCGTCGGGCGACGTGAAGATCCCGGCTTGTCCCAGCGCATCGATGCCCTGCGCAACCCAGAGTCCGCCGCCATTGGTCAGGCTATTGAACGACAGGACTTGGGCAACGGCATGAGGGGTCCAGGCGACGCCGTCGGAGGAGGTCCAGCTCACTGCTGCTCCTAAAGCCGAACCGACGGCCAGCCATGTCGCGCCATCGAAGACGGCGGTACTGACCGACGCCGGGTTGTTGTTTGCATCCACTGGTGCAGAGGAGATCCAGTTCAGGCCGTCGCTTGAATTCAGAAATTTGGACGCGCCGTTTATAAAGGCCGTCATAACCCACCGGGTCGTACCGTAATCGAGCGATTGGATTGTGGGGGAGGAGAACAAGGATAAAGAGGACACGCCGTCGATATTGATAAACGTTGGATTACTCCAGTTTTGCCCATTTTGGGAGAGTGTGGAGGAGATCGCTCCGTTGTTCACAATGCCCAGCCACTGATTGGCTCCCCAAGAGACGAGTTGAGTGGTATTGCAGTTCGTAGTCAGAAGAGAGCTGTTCCAACGGTGGCCGTCTTGGCTGGTTGCTGCGGTGTGTTGGCCGGTCTGATTGCCACATCCCATATACAACCACTGACTACCGTTGTGGCGTAGTGTCGCGTAGTTCATCGACGGCATTCCGGCTCGATACCGCACCGTCCATTGCGGCGCGGTACCGGTATTGACCAGGGTCGATGGGGTAAGCAAGGCGATGCCCGTTCCCCATCCGGTTGCCCCCTTGGGGCCGTAGAAGGTTGCGTTGGCGGTATCGAGATACAGGTCGCCGAGAGCGCCCAGCGACGGGCTAGGCGCACCGACCCCGTTTAGAATGGTGTTGCCGTTGACACCGGTCGGCCCCTGCAGGGAGACCCCGCCTCCCCACCCGGCGGCGGTTTTGGGTCCGTACAGCAGGGCGGTGGCGGTATCGAGGTAGAAGTCGCCCTCAACGCCCAAAGTGTTGGAGGGTGCGCCGGTGCCGCTGAGGATGGTGTTGCCGTTGACGCCGGCGGGGCCTTGAGGTCCGGTCGGGCCCTGGGTCATGGTGTTGGCAGAGGGGGTCGTGGTGCTGGCCTGATTGCCGCCGATGCAGCTGCTCAGGAGCAACGCGACGCAAGCCAGCAGCGCTGCGTGACGAGAAAGGTTCATGTCCACTCCGTGTGTCCTTGAAAATGGGGTACGGCGGGGTTGTGTCGGGTCGGTGGGGAAGGGATGAAAAAAAAGCCCCCCTCGAAAGGGGGGCCTGTTGCATGGCTGGACTTATTTATCGGGAATCAACTTCACCCGCATGCTGACATCGGCACCGCAAACCCGGATCCACTGCCGCCAGGTTTGGTACCCTTCGGCGCTGACCTCCACGTCGTAACGACCGCACGACAAAGCGATGCCGGGGACGTAGCGGGGGACGATGTTCATCACCCGGATTTTGGCCTCGACGGGCTCGGGATAGAGGGTCAGGCGACCTTTGGCCATGGCGGCGTTGTCGGCGACCAAGGGGTCGTCAATCGCGCTGCCGACCGACTCGTCCCCTTTGGGCATCAAGGCGGGGGGGGGCGGCGGGAGGTTCGGACGGGAACGGTCCTCTTTCACCCGGAAGGCGACCCGGATGGTCACCCCGTCGCCGTCGTTCATCAGCGACAACATCCGCAGACTGGTGACGTTGAGGTCGGGCAGTTGGGTCGGACGGCCATCATCTTTGCCGCTCTGGGCGTACATGCGCAGCGCCTCTTGTTGCACCCATTTGCTGCCGTCGAGCACCGAGCGCAGCGCCGCCTGATAGGGGCTGGTTAAGCCATCGAGCTCGCCGTGAAAGGCCCGCACCACAACCCCCTCCCAGCTGGGGTCGATCTTGGTCATCCGGGCCTCCTCCTTCTCGTACTGCTCCTGAATCCCCCGGAATTCCAGCGCGGCGGCCTGCCGTGCCTGCTCGAAGGTGGCCAGCTTCTCTTTCTGGGTTTTGAGCAGCCCGGTCAACAGCTCTTTCTCGTTCTCAGCGGCCCGGATGGAGCGCTTGAGGTCTTCGATGAAGTGGTTGTGGGAATCCAGGGTGTCGCCCAGCGCCTTGGGTTGTAGGGCGTTGAACGACTCGGTGGCGTCGATGGCGGCGCGAGAGGCCGATAGATCGAGAACCCCCGATTGATAACCGGCATCGCTCAGCAGGGCGTCGAGATCACCCATCGAGCGGATCAGCTGCACCTTAACCCGGTCGGAGGGGCGTCCCTTCCTGGTGTTGCCGTCGTCGGCCCGGAAGGGGAAGTAGGCAAATCGCTTCAAACGCAGGAAGGTGGTCCCTTTGGTCCCGGCGTCGATTTGAATGCGTAGCGGCTGCTCTCCGGTCCAAAGCATCGCGCCATCGCCCAGGTTGCCGAGATAATCGGCCCCCATCTGTTGGTTGACCCGGTCGCGGGCGTTGCCGCCCAGGCTGGTCTTGGCTTGCATCAGGGGAATTTCGGCGGCGTCGTCGGCGAAGGTGTTCAACGAGCGATCGGTGTCGAACAGGCCACGGGTGTAGACCGAGGCGACCAAGATGTCGCCCCAATGGAACTCTTTGAGGTAGGCCTGGAGTTCAGCCTGACGGGCGGCGATGTCTTTGTGGAATTGCTCGATCCGCTTGCCGACCTGGTCAATGGCGGTCGAGGTGGCATCGACCCGGCGGGCCAGGTTGTCGCGGTTGTCGATGGCGGTTTGCAGTCGCTGGGCCAGAGTGTCGTAGCGGGACTGCACCGCCTGGAAGGCCTCGTACTGGCTCATGCGCTGCCGGTATTCGGCGTTGAGCTGATCGGCCTCTTTGCCCAGGGCCTTGAGCGCCTCCTGATCGTCGCCTGGTGAAGAGAAGGTCTGCACCTTTTGCAACGACAAGCGCAGCGATTGTTCCAGTCCTGCGCGGGTATCCTGCTTCACGGGGATCCAATCCGACCCCTCAGCCTGTCCAACGCCAAAGGCGATGGGGAGGAACAGAGAAAGGGCGGCGGCAAGCGAACGTCGAAGTTCGGCCATGGACGGCTCCAAGCAGGAAAAATCGGGAAATTACCACAGGGCTTCAAGGCCGATTATCCCAATTTTTTCTTATCCCGAAAGAGCATTACCGCCATTCATCCAAACTGATCCCTGCAATACCGATATTTGGGGGGCGATGAGGGGGCGATAGCCCCCAACAATCCCGGTTCAGGTGTTGTGGGGATACGCCGATGAGCTCGACCCGAACGCCTCCCGTGAGCGTCCCCCCCTAGTTGAAGGGGGGACAGGTGGGATTTACAGGCGCTTCAATGACGGAGTTTTGCCTTGAATCAGCACGCCTGGCAAAAACCAAAAGTAGGCGCCCTGAAGCGGCGATGGTTTTTGCTTCGCTTGCAAAATCAGCAGAGCTTCGGGACGGGGTCGCCTCCTACTGACGTTCCTGATTTTGGCGGCCCATCCGTGGGCTGCTCGGAAGCGCTGAATCAATCAGCGCTCCCTTAGTGGGTGTGGAGCGGGTCGAAGTTTGGGGGGGCCGCCATCGCCTTGGCGAAGGCGAGGGCTAGAATATCGAGATCGGGCTGCTCTTCGATGGAGGACCAAGGCTCCCCTTTGCGGTAGAGCAGCAGGGCCGGTAGGTGGAAAACCTCCCATTCGGCGGTGAGCTGGCTGGCGTTGCCCCCCTCGACGGTGGCCAACAGCATGTCGTTGGGCATCCGCGCCCCCAAGCGGGGCCAGAGCGCCTCATAGGCTTTGCAACTGCCGCAGCCGGGGCTGGTGACCAACACCGCAGCCCAGGTGGCCTTTTGAATCAGCGGTTGCAGCTGGTATTCGTCTTTGGCGCAGGTGACGCCAGTGGGGATTTGGGCGCTGAGCGCCACCACCGCTCCGACAAAGAGCCCACTGTCGCCCCCCTCCAGCACGGTGAGCTGCGCGCTGTCGCCTCGCACCGCGTCGAGCCGAGCCCGGCGGGGGGGCAGCCCCGGCAGCATCAGGGTGAGCGCTCCGGTGTTGGCGGGGAGCTCGCCGCGCAGGGTCAACCGCACCTTGGGTCCCTCGTTCGATCCGGCGGTGGCGTCGATTTCGGCCATGACGGCGTCGGTGGGCAGGTTGGTGGCACCCCGCACCGAGACCGTCATGTGGGAGCGGGGGAAGGTGCGGCACAGCAGGGTGATGTTGTCGGCTTTCTCTTCAGCGCTCAGGGCCCAGGGGAGCAGCCCCACCGTCTCGTAACGCCCCGCCAACACCTTGGTTTTGCACTGGCCGCACGATCCCGAGGCGCAATCGGCGGGAATCTCGATCCCCCCTTTTTGGGCGGCGTCGAGCAGGGTTTGGTCGCTGCCGCAGTTGAACGACCTGCCGGAGGGAGACAGGGTGATGCCGTAGGTGACCGGGATGTCGCCCCTGATGACCTGTATCCCCGCCTCTAGGGGGTCTTCCGGGCGATGGAACAGCTCCTTGACCCCGCTGAGCGATGTCCCCTCCAGCTTGGCCGATGAAAAATCGGTGCGGCTCAGGTCGGCCCGGTCGAGTTTGGCGTGAGAAAAATCGGTCCCGAGCAGGGTCGCCCCCGATAGGGAGGCAAAGGTAAGGTCGGCCCCCCTGAACACCGCGTTGGTCAAGTTGGCATCGCGCAGGTCGGCGCACGACAAATCGGCATCGGGGGCGCGGGCACCACGTAGATCGGCGTTGCGTAGGTTGGCATCTTCAAAATTGGCATCCTCAAGATTGGCCCAGACCAGCTTGGTGTGGCTCAGATTGGCGCCGCGCAGGTCACAGCCGCTCAGAATTGCGCCCTGTAAATCGAGGTTCGAAAGATCCAAACCGCTCAGATCGCGGTCGCTTAAATTCAGAGGAGCCTCCCCTTCGCGGGGTTGGTTCAGTAAGGTCTCCAGCTCTTGGCGGGTCAGGCTCATGTTGATGTCCTTGGCGATGTCGCGACTGGTGCTGGGCACAAGTTCAACGCGCAGCCCCTAGAATAGTAGAGTGAAATCATTGGGTATTGATCGGGGTGGACGGTCAAGCGATGAATCGGTTCCAGCAAAAAATTGAGCTGCGCGATGGCGAGGCCCTGTTTCAGGTGGGTGGCTCGGTGCGTGATCGTTTGCTGGGGCGAACGCCAGCCGATGTGGATGGGGTGCTACTCACCCCCGACCCCGAGGGGGCGGGGGGGCGTCTGACCCAGGCGGGACTCGCGCCGGTGGTGGGACGCAACGGCGGTCGGGCTTGGCGGGGAAGGGGGATCGATCTGACCGTCTGGCCCCGAGAACCGGGGCAACCGGTCGAGGAGGCGCTGCGGCATGAGGCGTTGCAGCGCGATTTCACCCTCAACGCCCTCTACAGCCGCTGGGGTATTGAGGAGGTGATCGACCCGCTTGGGGGTCAAGCCGATCTGCGCCGGGGGATCGTGCGGGCTACGGGGGCGGGGGCGTTGGTCCGCGATCCGGTCCGGGTGCTGCGTCTGGCCCGCTTGGCCTCAGGGTTGGATTTTCAGGTCGATCCGGCCACCTTGGCCTGGGCGCGGGCGGTCGATCCGGGTTTGGCGGCAGGGGAGCGCGTCGGGCGCGAGGTGCTTGCTTGGCTGACCCAGTCGGCGGCGCCGGGTAAGGGGTTGGATCTTTGGGCGGACAGCGGCGCCATCCGTGCGATTCCCGAGGTGGCGGCGCTGCAAGGGGTGGCGCAGCGGGCCGATTATCACCCCGAGGGGGATGTCTGGATCCACACCGGTCAGGTGCTGGACCGGGCGGCTCAGCTTGGCCAAGGGCTTGAGAGGGGAGCCCTTGGAGTGCTGATGCTCTCAGCCCTATTTCACGATGTGGGCAAGGCGATCACCACCCGCTGGGAGTTGGGGCGCTGGCGGGCGCACGGTCACGAGGCGGTTTCCCGGGATTTAACTCAAAGTCGACTGAAGGGGTGGGGATTGGGCAACCGGGTGGTGGGGTGGACGGTCCGTTTGGTCGCCGACCATGGCCGCCCGATGGCGTTGGCCCGCGATGGGGCCAGTTTGACCGGGTGGTGGCGGCTGCTCGATGGCCACCCTTGCCCCGAACTGCTCTTTCTGCTGGCCCAGGCCGACAGCCAGGGTCGGGTTGCTGCGGGGGAGGGGGAGCCATCTCCGCCCCTTTTCACGGCGGGGATGCCCTTTCGCGCCGCCCTCGACCGTTGGGGGCAGATCCCGATGTTGTCGGGAGGGCATTTGCTGGCCGCAGGTGTCCGACCGGGACCGGCGGTGGGACGGGGGCTGACCCTGCTGCGCCGCGCCGCGTTTCTAGGGCGTTGGCGCGAGGGCGAACCCATTGCCCCTTTGCTGCGTCAGGCAGGTTTGCTGGCGGGGCGCGCCAAAGGATGACCTCCACCCGTTGTTACCCGATGTTACGAGACGGTCGTCGACCGCTTGTAGCGCAGATCGAAGATCTCCCTCCCCGCCCGTTTGCCCTTGCGCTCGAACCGGGTTTCGATTCGGTCGTCGTAGTGATTGCCCCAGAATTGTCCGCGTCCAGCCTGGTTTTCGAGCAGCGCCACCTCGTCGAGTACCTCAAGCATGTGCTGGGCGTATTCCTCCCAGTCGGTGGCCAAAATCAGCAAGCCCCCAGGCGCCAGCGCCGAGCCGATCGCCTGCATGAAGGGTGTTTGCACGATCCGCCGCTTGTGATGGCGCGCCTTGGGCCAGGGGTCGGCAAAGAGGATCGAAACCCGGTGCAGCTGCCCCTTGGGCAGGAGGGGCAAAAGATCTTGGGCCGCCCCCTGATAGAGCTTCAGCCGCCCCTCAACCCCCGCCGCGACCGCTTGATCGATCATCTGCGCAAGGCCCCGCTGGTAGATTTCGACCCCGATGTGCAGGTGATCGGGAAAACGCAGCAGATTGGCCAGTAGGTTTTCCCCCCCGCCGAAACCGATCTCCAGCACGATGGGCCGTTTGTCCTCAAGGCCTGTTTCGGGGACCAGGTAGTCGGGCAGGGTCTGTGCGATCAACCCCTTTTTGCGGGCCGAAAGATGCCCCCCTTTGCGACCGTAGGTTTTGGTGGTGGCGGGGGGCGCGGCGGTGTCGATGTCGGTCATGGGGATCAAGGCTATGGGGTGGAGGGGGCGACCGTGCCGCCGACGGTGATGGCGACAATTTGATCGGGATGGAAATGCTTGCGCGCCACTGCCCGAACCTGATCTAGGGTCAGGGCGCGGATTTGCTCCAAAAAGCGCCAGGGACCGTCGGCACCCAGTCCCTGGAATTGGTCGACGGCAATCCGGTCGGCCACTTTTGATAGGGTGTCCATTTGTACCGGGAAGGAGCCGGTCAGGTAGCGGATGGCGGCGTCGAACTCCTCTTGGCTGGGGCCGTCGGCCGCCATGCGCACGATCTCGCGGCGGAGCAGGGCAGTCGCTTCGTCGCGGGTGGCGTTTTTGGTTTGCGCACCGGCGATGAAGGCGCCTCCGGCGTTGCCGCCGGTGAGGTAGCTGTAGGCCGAGTAGGCCAGCCCCCGTTTTTCGCGGATTTCATGCAGGATGCGGCTGGTGAAGCCCCCCCCCCCCAGGATGTAGTTGGCCACATAAAGGGCGGGGTAGTCGGGGTCGCCCCGGTCGATGGTCAAAAAGCCCATGAGGATGGTCGATTGCGACAAATCCCGGGTCGCCGTCTGCGCCTGGGGTTTGCTCCAGTTGGGCAGGCGGGGGATTGGGGCGACGAGCGGCCCTTTCCAGCCGTCCAGGGGGGCGAGCCATTGATCCAGGGTGGGGCGGTCGACATCGCCCGCCACCACCAGCACCGCCCCCTGGGGGGTGTAGAAGCGGTTGTGGAAGGCGACGATCTCGTCGCGGCTGCGGGCGGCGATTCCCTCCACGGTGCCATCGGGGTCATGGGCGTAGGGGTGACCGGCAAAAAGCTGCGCCCTAAAAAGCATCGCCGCCTCGGTGTCGGGATCTTCAAGCGATTTGCGCCGCGCCGCCCCCAGGTCTCCCTTGATGCGGTCGACATCGGCGGGGTCGAAGTTGGGGGTGCCCACCGTTTCGGCCAGTAGCGCCATGGCTTGGCCCCCCTCGCGGGACAGGGCGGTGACCGACACGGTGGTGGTGTCGCGCCCGACCCCGCCGTTGGCCCGAATCCCCAGCGATTCAAAGGCCTGCATCAGCTCAAGCCCCGGATGATCGTGGCTCCCCTCCCAAAGCAGCGCCTCGGTTAATGCCGCCAGCCCCGCTTGCCCCTCGGGCTCCCGCGAGGCGCCAGCCGGTAGGAGCAGCCGCACCGCGACCATCGGGTTGGCATGGTTTTCCATCAAAACCACGGTCATGCCGTTGTCCAGCCCCCACGCCACAGGGCGGTTGCTCGGCGCGGTGGGAAGCGACGGAGTGACGGCGTCGGCAGGGGTGGTTTCGTCGGCTTGGGCCAGGGGGACCAGGGGCAGCAGCGTAGCCAGAAGCAGTCCGACAAGCGGGAAGCGGCGGATCATGGTTGGGCCTCCCCGGCGGTGGGCATTTCGGGAATCAGGGTGGCGGTGATCGCCTTCTGAGGGTCTAAGTAGCGGCGGACCACCCGCTGCACGTCCTGCTTGGTGACGGCGCGGATGCCGGAGAGCATACGGTCAAGCTCCGACAGGGGCTGGCCGATACTGACGACCTGACCGATTTTCATGGCTTGGTAGAAGACTGAATCGCGAGAAAACACCTCGTCGGCCTCCACCGCGATGCGGGCCTTGGCCAGCTCCTCCTCGTTCGGCCCCTCCCGACCGAGCTTGGCGATTTCAGCTTGGGCCTGCGCCAAAAAGGTGGTGGGATCGACCTCGGGGCGTAGCCCTCCCGACAGGGTGACGAGGTCACGCCCCCGGGTTAGGGGGGAGATGCCGATGCCAACGCCGAAGGCCAGCTCCTGCTCACGAGAAAGTTTTTTAACCAAGCGGGCGGTTTCCCCCCCGGCCAGGATGTGGCAGGCGACCATCATGGCGTCGATGTCGCCCCGCGCACTCGGCTCCGGCCCCAGCCAACCCCGGTAGACGGTTCCCAGTTGAGCGGGGCGGTGCAGGGTGATATCGCGCGGTCCCATGGGGTCGGGTTCGCTGCGCAGGGGGCGCTGCGCCAAGGGGGGGACGTCGCGGCGGTGGGCGACCGCGCCGAAGGTTTTGCGGGCCAGCGCAATGGTTTGGGCCGGATCGACATCGCCAACCACCACAACCGTGGCGTTGGCCGGGTCGTAAAAGCGTTGATACCAGTCGACCAACTGTTCGTGGCTCCAGCCGGTGATGTCGCCGGGCCAACCGATCACCGGGTGGTGGTAGGGGTAGACCTGATAGGCGGCGGCCTGGAGTTGTTCGTAGAGCAGGCTGTCGGGGTTGTCGTCGGTGCGCATGTGCCGCTCTTCGGCGACCACCATCCGCTCTTTGGCAAACTCCTCGGCATCGAGCAACAGGTTGGCCATGCGGTCGGCTTCGAGCGCCATGACCACCGGCAAACGATCGGAGGCAACCTTGGCAAAGTAGGCGGTGGCATCGGCGGTAGTGAAGGCGTTTTCGCTCCCCCCCTCGCCGGCGATGATCCGAGAGTACTGCCCCGCACCGTGCTTCTGGGTCCCCTTGAACATCATGTGTTCGAGCATGTGGCTGATCCCGGTCCAGCCGGTCGGTTCGTCGACCGCGCCGACCCGGTACCACACCTGCACCACCGCCACCGGCGCCTTATGGTCCTCTTGAATCAATAAATCCAAGCCGTTGGCAAAGTGCTCGTGGACGATGTTGCCCCCGGTCAGATCGCTGGCCTGAATCTCGGGCATCGCCGGTTCGGCCCAGGCAGCGGCAGACAGCAGGCAGCCCGCCAGCAGGGCCAACGGGGCAAAGGAGGACGGCGGCGGAGTTGGAGTCATACGCACGTGGTACTCCTGTGGGTAGGGTGGAAGAGGTCCACGAACGGCGGTCAGGGGGGCGGAGGGTTCCCTGCCGGGGCGGGAAGCCAGCTTTCAAGCCGGAGCAACGCCTGGGCGGCGTTCGAGCGTACCGGCAGCAGCCCGAGGAGGACTCCGAGTGAATCGGCCCCCCAGTCGGCCCATTCAAAGCTGCGATAGTCGGTCAGACCTTGCAGACACTCGATCCCCAAGCCCATCGCGATGAAGCCCAGGGCGTAGCGGCGAAGCAGCGTGGGATCGAGCAGGATTAGGGCGAACCAGCCCATCAACAGGGCATAGGCCGACAGGTGCTCCAGCTTGTCGGACCAATGGAAGTTCAGGGAGGGGGATGCCAACGGAATCAGGCAAAACACAACGATGGTCAGTGCGTAGCTCCAACCCAGAATCAACCAAAGCGGCAGCCAGCGCAGAGGTCGCATGGGTGGGTCAGTTCCCGGAGGCGACGGTCGGGGAGGGGTGTTTTAAGTCATGCCTGGCCAGCAGGCGCAACATCGGCTCGATGTCGATCGAGGAGACCTTGGTGTTGATCCATGGAGCGCCGACTGCATGGCGGCCTTGGGTGAAAGCGACGACGCGGATTACGCTGCCGTTGGGGGATGCCTCCAGGAAGAGTGCGTAACGCGCACGGCGTTGTGCCGTGCTCCCCGCAGTGACGCCGAAGGCTCCTTGGGGATTCTTGATCGCGAGCCAGTCGGTACCGATGGCTGCAGCCTTCGCGTCGAGAACCAAAACCTGCATGTCGAATGCGGCATCGACCAACACCGGCCAGACCTGGTCGAACGGGCGGGGATCGGGAATCAGGACCGTCCAACGGCGACCGGAGGCGCTGGCGCCCTCAACGTCGGCGCGTTCCATCGCGCCGTCGTTTTCGGGAGTTGCCGCCCCGGAGGGGGACGGTTCGTAGAGGTTGTCGTCCAGAGAGGGGGGGGCAGACAGATTTTTTGGGGTGGGGACCGTCTCACCCGAGCCCTCGTCGATGCCCCAGAACAATTTTGGGCTTCCCGGACCGCACCCCCCCAGCATCAGGAGGATCAAGGATAAAGGAAGCCAGACCATACGGTTCGATCGAAACATCGCTTAGAACTCCACCGCGAGTTTAACGGTGGTCAGGCTTTTGGAGCCGACCTTGGCCACCTCGCCGGTCAGGGTCAGCAGGGGAATGGCGGTGATTTTGACACCAATCGTGGTGGTGGTGACGGTTTTGCTGTACTCGCTCAAGGCAACCAGACCTGAGGTCAAGGCGCCGCTCGGGGTCGAGGTCGCCTTCATCTGGCCGACCTCGGCATAGGGTTTCACGAAGGGGAGATCGAGCCCCACCATCAACGCCACCCCTTGATCGGTCAGGGTGTAATCGGTAATACCGGTCAGTTTGCTCTGATAGGCGCGGATGTTGGCCTCAAGCATGGGTACCGGGATGAACTGACCAATCGAGAAACGGCCCTCGAAGCCAGTGACCTTCACGTTCGAGTTGGGGATCTGAACGATCATGATTCCGGCGTCGATGCCGAAGGGGATCCCAGCCGAGGCACGCAGCTTGGGGGCCGGGACGTAGGCCGGGACGGTGAGTCCGGGGCTGGCGGCGGTCAATGCGGCCCAATGCGAGGCGTTGTTGTCGACCTTGAGCATGCTGAGCTCGGCCCCGACCGAGAAGCCTACTGGGATGATCCCGTCGGAGTGGGGTTCTGCCGAGTTGGAGGGGTTCATCCAAATTGCGGCGGCCAGATCGTCGGAGAGCCCTTCGAAGTTGGCCTGGGCGGTCGCTTGGGCGGCGGCCAATAGATCTTGGGGGTTGATGTTGAAATTACCGGCGTGGGCGGGGGCCGAGAAGGCAAGTCCGGCCATAGAGGCCAGTGCGGCGGTGCGAACGATCTTCATGTTTCTCCTCCTGGGCCTTAGGGAGCCCACTTAAATGGGATTACCTGGGGTCGGTAGCTTCAGTTGGAACAAAGCCGTGCCGCAATCGATGTCATCACATCAAGATCGGCGGGGGGAACAAGGTAGCTTGAAAACGCTTCCGGATGAACCCATTGCACATCGTCGTGTACGTGCAGTTGGATCGGCATGTCGGGATTGAGGTTGTCGATCCAAAACAAAAGCAGCACCACATGCCGATCATCGTATCGATGCTCTACGAATCGCCAAGCCTGGGTCGAATCGATGGCCAGGTTCAGCTCCAACTCCTCGATCAGTTCCCTCTGCAAGGCCTGGGCCACGCTTTCGCCCAAAGCCACCTTCCCCCCCGGTAATTCGTAGTGGCCCGGCAGATGCCCCCCTTCAGGGCGCCGGGCCAGCAAAACCCGTCCGCGGGTGTCGACCAACACCGCAGCGGCAACCCATAACGTGGGGAAAGCCGCATCAGGAGCGGTAATCGGCATTGATCTTGATGTAGTCGTAACTCAGATCGGTGCTGCGCTTGAGAGCACGACCGCGGCCAACCCCAAGATCGATGGCGATGTCGACCTCCTGCGCTTTAAACACCTCGGCCCCTTGCTCCTCACGGTAGTCGGGATGGCGTTGCCCTTCGACCACTACCGGATAGGGGCCCAGATAAATCGAGACCCGTTCCCATTCAAGCTCGGGATCGGCCCGGCCGATGGCCCCGGCGATCCGGCCCCAGTTGGGGTCGGCGCCGAACAGAGCGGTCTTGACCAAGGGGGAGGTCGCCACCGTGTCGGCCACCTTTTTGGCGTGGGTGTCGTCGCGGGCCCCCTCGACCTGGATGTTCATAATCCGGGTGACCCCCTCGCCGTCGCGCAGGATGGCATCGGCCAGCTGCTTGCAGATCTCAAGCAGCGCCCCTTCAAGCATCTCTTTATCGCGGGGTTCGACCGCCACCCGTCCGGTCGCCACTGCAAACACACAATCGTTGGTCGAGGTGTCACCGTCGACCGAGATGGTGTTGAAGCTCTCTTCGACGCTGCGGCGCAGCATGGCCGACAGGGTCGTCTCGTCGAGGTCGGCGTCGGTGCCAATAAAACCCAGCATAGTGGCCATGTTGGGGTGGATCATCCCTGAGCCCTTGGCGATGCCGGTGAAGGTGGCGCTGCCGCCGCTGGGCAGATCAACCGTTAGGCTCGCCCCCTTGGCGAAGATGTCGGTGGTCATGATGGCCCGGGCCGCGTCTTCCCAACGCGTTTCGCCCCGATCGGCAAAAGCGGCATCGATGCCTGGCAGCAGTCTTTCCATGGGTAGAAGCTCGCCGATCACCCCGGTCGAAGCGGCGAGGATCGCCTGTCCCTCTTCCAATCCAACCGCCTGTCCCAATCGCGACGCACAGGTCGCAACATCCTCCATGCCCCGGTTGCCGGTGCAGGCGTTGGCATTGCCGCTGTTGACCACCAACGCGCGGAAGGGGAGCCCTTTTCGCGCTTCGCTCCAGCGCACCGGGGCGGCCCGGCTGCCGGAGAGGGTGAAAGCTCCGGCCCAGACACAGGGGGTCTCGGCCACCAAGACGGCGACATCGGGACGCAACCTGGTCGGGTTTTTCACCCCGACCGAGGCGATGCCCCAGCTAAGACCGGCAATGGGTTGAAGATCGGGCAGTTGGGTAGGACCGATGGGCATGATGGGATCAAGCCGCCTTTCCGTGACAATGTTTGAACTTTTTACCCGAACCGCAGGGGCAGGGATCGTTGCGCCCGATTTTGTCGCTGCGTACCACCGGGTGCTGTTTTTCGATTCCGTCGGCGTCCGGGGTGCCCGGTAAGTCGGGGCGAATGCCGGCCAAGCGGGCCCGTTCCGCATCGGCCTTGGCCTGAGCTTCGGCCATCGCCGCAACATCGGGGGGGGAGACCTTCAGGTGGTGCAACACCGCGACCACCTCGCTGCGCACCCGATCCAGGAATTGCTGGAAGAGCAGGAACGACTCTTTCTTGTACTCCCGCTTGGGATCCTGCTGGGCATATCCGCGCAGGTGAATCCCCTCGCGCAGGTGGTCCATGGTCAGCAGATGATCCTTCCACAGGCCGTCGAGCACCTGCAAAAGCACCATCCGCTCGACTTGCCGCAGACTTTCGCTGCCCGCTTGCCCCTCAAGGCCGAGGTAGTTGCTGCGGGCCGCCTCAAGAATGTTGCGGCGGATGTCGTCCCATTCCGATTCCCCATCGGTCACCCATGTCTGAATCGGCAGATCGAGGTCGAGAATGCGCTGGAACTCGGCGGTCGCCGCGGCGACCTCCCACATTTCGGGGTGAACGGTGGGGGGAAGATGTAGGTTGAGAATCTGGTCGACGGTGTCTTCCCGCATCGACTCGATGTAGTCGGAGACATCGGCGGCGTCCATGACCTCACGGCGCTGACTGTAGACCACCTTGCGCTGCTCATTCATGACGTCGTCGTAGTCGAGCAGTTGTTTGCGGATGTCGAAGTTGCGCCCCTCGACCTTCTTTTGGGCCATCTCGATCGATTTGGTCAGCCAGGGGTGAACCAGCGCCTCGCCGGGTTGCATCCCCATGCGGACCATGATTTTGTCCATCCGCTCCGAGCCGAAAATCCGCATCAGATCGTCGGTCAGGGCGATGTAAAAGCGGGACGAACCGGGATCGCCCTGGCGTCCGGCACGACCGCGCAGCTGGTTGTCGATACGCCGCGATTCGTGGCGTTCGGTGCCGATAATGCGCAGACCCCCCGCCAGCATGACCTCCTCTTTTTCGGTAATGCATTCCTGGCGTAGCACCTCGAATTTGGTTTCGCGCTCCTGACCTTCGAGATCGGGAAACTCCATCAGCAAGCGCATCTCGGGGTTGCCCCCTAGCACGATATCGGTACCGCGCCCAGCCATGTTGGTGGCGATGGTGACCGCCCCCTTGCGCCCCGCCTGCGCGACGATGAAGGCCTCACGCTCGTGTTGTTTGGCGTTGAGCACCTCGTGGGCGACCTTGGCCTGGGCCAGGGCCTTGGCGAGCATTTCCGATTTTTCGATGGAGACGGTGCCAACCAGGACCGGCTGTCCCTTTTCGTGGCAGGCGCGGATGTCTTCGATGATCGCGGCGAATTTGTCGTCGAGGTTTCGGTAGACCACGTCGGCTTGGTCGATCCGTTGTACCGGTCGGTTGGGGGGCATGACCACCACCGAAAGTTCGTAAATCTTATGGAACTCCACCGCTTCGGTGTCGGCGGTGCCGGTCATCCCCGCCAGCTTGTCGTACATCCGGAAGTAGTTCTGGAAGGTGATCGAGGCCAGGGTCTGGTTCTCGTTCTGGATGGCGACCTTCTCCTTGGCCTCTAAGGCTTGGTGCAACCCGTCGGAGTAGCGCCGCCCCGGCATCATGCGGCCGGTAAATTCGTCGATGATGACTACCTCGCCATTGCGCACGATGTAGTCCACATCCCGCTTGAACATCTGGTGGGCTCGCAGCGCCTGATTGACGTGGTGGACCATCTCGACGTTGGCAAGATCGTAGAGATTGTCGAGCCCAAGCAATCGCTCAACCTTTTCGTTGCCCTCCTCAGTGAGGACCACCGTCTTGCTCTTTTCGTCGACGGTGTAGTCCTCGGCGGTGAGATCGGCAATCAGGTTGTCGGCTAGGGCGTATTTATCGGTACGGTCTTCGGTGGGGCCCGAAATAATCAGGGGGGTTCGGGCTTCGTCGATCAGGATCGAGTCGACTTCGTCGACGATGGCGAAGTGCAGGGGGCGTTGCACCAGATCCTCGGCGCGGAACTTCATGTTGTCGCGCAGATAGTCAAAGCCGTATTCGTTGTTGGTGCCGTAGGTAATGTCGGAACCGTAGGCGATCTGCCGCTCTTTCTCGTCCATACCGTGGACGATGATGCCGACGCTCATGCCAAGAAAGCGGTAGATCTGCCCCATCCATTCGGCATCACGGCGGGCCAGGTAATCGTTGACCGTGACGACATGGACTCCTTTGCCGGTCAGGGCATTGAGGTAAACCGGTAGGGTGGCGACCAGGGTTTTGCCCTCGCCGGTTTTCATTTCGGCGATTTTGCCTTCGTGCAGGACAACGCCGCCCATCAACTGAACGTCGAAATGGCGCATCCCCAAAACCCGCTTGCCCGCCTCACGCACAGTAGCGAAAGCCTCGGGCAGGAGGTCGTCGAGCTTTTCCCCTTGTTCCAGCCGTTGCCTGAAGAGCGCGGTTTGCGCGGTGAGTTGTTCGTCGCTTTTACCCTGCATCTGCTCTTCTAGAGCGTTGACACGTTGGACGGTCTTCTTCAAACGTTTGATTTCACGATCGTTTTTGCTACCAACAATCTTGCGGACGAGGGTGCCGATCACTCGGGCCTCCTATCTTGAACCCCGACGGGGATGTGTTGATGGGGGAGAGAGCCCCATGTTTCGGAGCTGTATTAAAGAAAAACCCTGGGGAAAATCCCAGGGTTATCTCAAAACAAATGACGGATCGGTAGGATCAGTTCTTGGCTTGTCGCAGGTAGGGCATCGGGTTGACCGCCCGTCCTCCGTGCAACACCTCGAAATGGATATGGGGGCCGGTGGAATGTCCGGTTGAGCCGACGGCGGCGATCTGCTCCCCAGCAGCTACCCGCTGACCCACCTTGACCAGAATCTTCGAGTTGTGGCCGTAACGGGTTTTTAATCCGCCGCCATGGTCAATTTCGACCAGAAATCCGTAACCGTAGCGAGGGCCAGCGTAGGTGACGATGCCATCGGCCGAGGCGCGCACCGAGGCGCCCAGATGATTGGCGATGTCGACCCCGAAGTGGTAACCGTCGCTACCGTCGAAAGGGGAGATGCGGTGGCCGAAGGGGCTGGAGACATATCCACCATCTGTGGGCCAACGTCCTGGCTGGGTCGATTGCCGCAGCTGGTCGACCTCTAAGAAGGTGCCAAGCAGGTCGATTTGCTCGCTTACGGCCTGAGTGCGGGTAAGAAGATCGTTCAGGGCTGAGGGGAGGGCGCTGGCCAGAGAATCGGTGGTGTTGATGCTGGGCAGGTTGGGGCCGCCGACCGCCGGTTCGGTGGAGAAATCGAACTCCCCCTCTTCAAGTCCCGCCACGTCGACCAGTCGGGATCCAAACGATTCCATGCGCGCAAGGCGGGCTTGAGCCTGCCCAACCTCCCGGGCCAACGATTCGACGATGGCATGGTGCTGCCCCTGCTCTGCCGACAGCTTGTGGTCGAGCTCGGCGATGCGGATGCGGGCCCGCTCGATTTCGGCAACCAGAGTGCTACTCGCTTCGTATGACTGGTCGAGGCGATTCATTTGATGAATGCCCCAGCCGCCGATGCCAAGTGTCAACATGGCCAGTGCCAAACCACCGCCGAGACCCCAGCGGATGACCTGCCGGGTTAGGATAAAGGTCCGAGCCTGACCGCGCCCATCGGATGGAGCGATCATGACAGACCAGTTGTTGAGCCATCGATGCATGAAGGTCCTCGAACAATTCAATCTTCAGCTTTTACCCAAGGCATTCGATCCAAGCGCCCGAAAAAACGGGGGTTACTATCATGGAACACCCCTTTTTGCAATGTGGGCAGGGTCACTGGTTTGGGTCAAACCATGGCAAAAGAGCCCCCAACAGGGGGGCAAGACCTTCGCGCTCAGGGGCCGAAACCGGGAATGCTCCGGCCCCACCCCTGGAACGGATCTCGGCATCGAGACGGCGGCTGGCTCCCATCCATTGATTGCGGGAGAGTTTGTCAATCTTGGTTAACGCCACCAGCCACTGGCAGGGGATGTTGCGCAGATCGAGAAGATCGATGAGCTGATAGTCCATGGGAAGAAGCCCGCGGCGGGCGTCGACCACCAAAACCAATCCGGTCAGGGGTGGGCGCTCGATTAAATAATCGGCCATGACCCGCCCCCAGGCCTCCTTCATCTTGATGCCCACCTTGGCAAAACCGTAGCCGGGAAGATCGACCAGCCGCCCTTGCAAGCCGGGAACCGAAAAAAAGTTGATGGCCTGGGTGCGTCCCGGGGTTCGAGAGGTTCGCACCAGCCCCTTCTGCTCGCACAAGGCGTTGATGAGGGTCGATTTACCCGAATTGGAGCGTCCGGCAAAGGCGATCTCAGGCCCCTCCTGCGGAGGAAACGGGGGGCGGGGATGGGAAGCCAGAAACTGTGCGCGGCGTAGGGGGTTGGGAGGTGTCATGGTTTTTGGCGCCAGGTCATGCTGCTCGATTCGTAGCGTGGGCAGGAGGTTGTCTTGTATGGTCGCAGCTTGTGCACGGTAGCGTTTATTGCCCCCGTTTTGGAGCGTTCATGTCCGATCCTCATTTCAGTGCCGACACCATCGTTACCTGGCTAACCGACCACCCCGAGGTCGCTCAAGAGGTGGCAGTGCGGTTGATGCCCTCGGGGGGGGGGAAGGTGGTCAGCATACAGGACAGCCTCAACCGGCGTCTCCAGCAAGAAAGCCGAAAACTAAGGGATCAGCTGCACAGTATTTTGCAACAGGCCAGGCGCAACGAGGCGATTCAGCGTCGTTTCGAAAGCATTGAGCAGGGGCTGTCGCAAACCCGGGGGCTCGATGCCCTACTCGGCTACATCCTGTTCAGTTTCGAATCGGCCTTCGATTTAAAAACGGTTTCGATCACCCTGATCGATCCCCCCTCCCTGTTGCAGGCCTATCTGCAAGAAGATGGTCATCGCCGGGTTTTGTGCCGCGCCCGCCGGGAGTTTGAGGTTCTGGGCCCGGGCCGGATGTTGGAACGGACGGTATTGATGAGCGAGCCCCAGATTTCGGTGCTGAAACTGTTGTTCCCCGATTGGACCGGTGTGGCGAGCTTGGCGGTATTGCCATTGCGGGTAGAAGACCGGCTGATCGGTACCATCAACTTGGGCAGCCCCGATCCCGACCATTACATCCCCGATCAGGGCAGCGAAATGCTGGACCGGATCGGGCAACTGATTGCTCTGGCGCTCGATCATGCTTTGGTTCAGGAGCAGTTGATCCAGCGCCACCTCATTGATCCGGTCTCCCATCTGGTGAACCGGCAGTTTTTGGATTGGGTTTTCCCTTGCGAAACCAGTCGCTGGCGCCGGGAGGGATTTCATCTGGGACTGGCGATCCTCGACATGGACCGCTTTGAGCCCTTCAACCAACGTTGGGGCGAGGCAGAGGGCGATCAGATGTTGCGTCGGATCATCGAGCAACTGCTAGCGTTGACGACACCGACCGAATGGTTGGTGCGGATGTCGGGGCAGCGCTTTGCCGTGTTGTTTGTCGACCACGAGGCCGAGGCGATGACCCAGTTGCTGCAAGAGGGGATCAAGGCCATTGCCGCCATTGGATCCCAACATCCCGGCGCGCCCCGTTTGACCGCCTCGGCGGGGTTATCGCTGTTGCAGGATCAAGAGGATCTCGACGAGTGGATCCGTCGGACCGAAGAGGGTCTGTATCTGGCCAAGACCCTCGGCGGCGACCGAATCGAATGGGCCTAAAGAGCCACCGCTTCGATTCGGTCCACCGCCCAAAGTCAGCGACGGTCCGGGCCGTCGGGAACGTTCTCTAGAAGAGCCAGGAACGGTTCGTGTAAAACGCCGTTGCTGGCAATCAGGTGGGGCCGTTTGGTCCGGGCCTGATTTAGAATGAGGTCGACATCCTTCCGACCCGAGCAACGCCCCCCCGCCTCCTCCACAATCAAAATCCCCGCCGCGTAATCCCATTCATTCTTCGGGACCAGTGTTAGGAAGGTATCCGAGCGTCCAGCTGCCAGCCATGCCAGCTTGACGGCGATGGAGCCGGCGAAGATGGGGGTGAGGGTCGCCTCCAGGGGGGTGAAGAGCCCCTTTTTGGCTTCACTTCGGGAGAACAGGCAGGTTGACCCCGCCAGTTCGGCACGCGCCGAAACCTGGATGGGCTGATCGTTGAGCCAGGCTCCTGCCCCTTTATGAGCGTGAAAAAGCTCGTCGGTAGCAGGATTGAAAACAGCCCCAATCACAGGTTGGCCTCGTTGGGCCAAGGCGATGGAAACACCATATTCGGGAATTTGTTGGGTGAATTCCTTGGTGCCGTCGATGGGATCAACAATCCAGACCAGCTCTTTGTCGAGCCGACCGGTATCGTCGGCGGTCTCTTCGGAAAGCCATCCCGCTTCCGGCAGTAATGCGCCGAGCGCCTCATGTAGAAAGCGGTCGACCGCCAGATCGGCCAGGGTCAGGGGATCCTTGCCCGCCTCGTCTTTGTGGCTGACCCCCATGTCGTCGGGGTGTGCGTAACTCTGCACGATGGCACCGGCCTGGCGGATGATGGGGAGCAACTGCTGATGGATGGCGTGGAGATCAAGCATGGCGTCCTCGGTCGACAAAAAAAGGGGGGAGCCGACGAGCGTCGGCTCCCCCCTGAAGGTTCAAGCTAGATGTTTAGTGCTTCACATCGGCCCAGACGGCCCGTTTCCACTGCCAAGCCAGTAGAGTGAAGATGAACAGGAAACCCAACACCCATTTGCCCATCGATTGGCGGGTGAATTGAGCTGGCTCGCCTACGTAGGACAAGAAGGCAGTTACGTCGTTGGCCTCTTGCTCCAACGAGGCTGGGGTCTCGTCGCCGTTAAGGTATTCAAAATCGGCATAGGTGATGTCATCGCCGAACAACGGTTGGGGCATGGCGATGTTGTGGCCGAGGAAATAGGCGTTGAAGTTATTCCCCGAAAACTCGGCCGGAGCCTCGGTGAAGCCATTGAGAAGCGAGAAGACATAGTCCTCATTCCCATGACGGGCCCGGGTGATCAGCGACAGGTCGGGCGGAATCTTGCCATAGGAGTCTTTGGCGTCGGCCGGTTGCAGGTCGGTGATCAAGCCATCGTTCATCGCGTTCATTGCAAAGTTGTTGCGGATGGCGTCGACCTGTTCGCGGCTCAGATTGAAGGGTTCTTCCAAAAGGTTGCGCCACTTCAGGTATTTGGCCGAATGGCAGCTCATACAAACGTTGGTAAACACCGCCAGCCCACGTTTGATGCTCTGCTCGGACATATCGTTATTCGCTTGCAGCAATTCGATGTGCCCCTCCGCGGCCATGGCGCTGGGCGCAACGGCAACCGCAAAGGCGAGGGCAATCGCATGAATCAGTCGTTTCATGTCAAAGATTCTCCCTTGGCTTATGCGCTGGTCGCCGGTTTATCATCGCTCTTGCTGATCCACGGCAGGGCAATGAAGAAACCGAAGTAGTAGGCGGTGCACAGGCGGCCCAGCATGGTCAGGGTTTCGGTGGGGGGATTCAGACCGCAGTAACCGAGCAGAACCACAGCCACGAACCACAGGGCCAGGGCAATGCGGAAGACCGGACGGCGACGGCCCGAACGCTCCTTGGCCCGATCCAACCAGGGCAGCAGGAAGAGCACGGCCAGCGAGGCGCCCATGGCGATCACCCCGATCAGCTTCCAGGGGAAGGAGCGCAGGATGGCGTACCAGGGGGTCAGGTACCAAAGGGGTTTAATCTCGGCTGGGGTTTGCATCGGGTTGGCGGGGACGAAGTTGTCCACCTCCATGAAATAACCCCAACCTGTCGGGTTGTAGAAGATGAAGTAGCAATAACCGATCAGGAAGACGCCGAGCCCGAACAAATCCTTGATCGTGTAGTAAGGGTGCAAGGGAACGGTGCGGCCGGTTTTCTCCAGCTCTTTGAATTCGACCCCGTCGGGATTGTTGGAGTGGACCATATGCAACGCCTGCATATGGACGCCCACAACGGCGAAGAGCAGGAAGGGGAAGAGGTAGTGCAGTGAGAAGAAGCGGTTCAAGGTCGGATCGTCGACACCGAAGCCGCCGCGCAGCAACTCAACCAGAAAATCGCCGATATAAGGCAGCGCCCCGAACAGATTGGTGATGACCGCCGCCCCCCAGAACGACATCTGGCCCCAGGGGAGCAGGTAACCGAAGAAGGCAGTTCCCTGCATGATCAGCAGGATCACCACCCCAACGATCCACAGCAGCTCGCGCGGTGCCTTGTAGGAGCCGTAGTACATGTTGCGGCCGATGTGCATGTAGATGACAACGAAGAAGGCAGAGGCGCCGATGGCATGCATGTAGCGCAGCAGCCAGCCGTAGTTGACCTCGCGCATGATGCGCTCGACCGAGTCGAAGGCGATGGCCGCGTCAGGCTTGTAATACATCGCCAAAAAAATCCCGGTGACGACCTGAATGATCAGAACAAAAATGGCCAGAGAGCCAAAGTTCCACATGTAACTCAGGTTGTTGGGGGCAGGATATTCGGTGGCTTGGGAGCGGATCATATCGCCCACCCCCATCCGTTTGTCGACCCACTTAAACAGCGGGGTTTCCATGATTTTATCGATCATGGGTTTCTCCTATCTGGGACTGAAATCGTGAGAACTGGATCTTGGGGATCAGCCGATGAGGACGGTGGTGTCGCTCATGAACGCATACTTCATGATCTGAAGGTTGCGCGGTGCTGGGGAGCCTTCAATCACACGGCCCGCTAAGTCGTACTTGGAGCCGTGGCAGGGGCAATGCCAGCCGCCTTGCCAGTTCCCGCCCATTTCGGGGTCGCCAATCTCGGGTTTGAAGAGAGGAACGCAGCCCAGATGAGTGCAAACGGCGGAACTGATGTACCACTCGGGGCGTTGAGCGCGATAGGCCTTGACCTTCTCGTCGCCCGACAGGAACCACTCGGGGTTGTCTCCCCCCTCGGGTTCGTCGCTCATGGGGTCTTTCAGGTCGGTCCGAGCGTCCAATGTGCCGAGCATCTCCTCGGTGCGATGGACGATGAAGACCGGCTTTCCCTGCCAGGGGACCACGATCATTTGCCCCAACTCAACCAGACCGATCTCCACCTCGGTGGTGGACATAGCCAGTGTGTCCTTGGCCGATTGCATCGACCGGACGAAGGGGAAGGCCGTGGCGGCAGCCCCGGCGATGCCCACCGCACTGGTGGCCACCGCGAGGAACCTTCTCCGACCGGGATTAGGTGCCTGTTGCGACATAGGAATGACTCCTCTCCTGGGTTTTAGCCCGCCGCATCGAGGGCAATGCGGCAAAGGATATGCGCCGTTCTTACTCTGTTTTTGATTTGTGACGGCTGGGTGATGCAGGTCGGATGACCCACAATTCGATGTGATGCAAATGGCCTCGCCGTTTCGGAACGATTGCCCGCTAACCCCAAGCCCAACCATCCCCCTCCCGAAGCGACCGAAGGGGACGATTATTAGAAGACTTGATGGGCGGGTTCAATGTTTTTCTGGCCACTTACCATCCCATCGGTAGTGTTTCACTCATTTAGAACATAAGCATATTAGGAAACTCGAAACAACCAAAAAGACCGCATTTTTAATGATGATAATCGTCCTGGGCTCTTTTCGACTCGGCGTCTCATTCTTCATAAATAGTCTGTTTTTGGGGGGTCTTGACAGCCTTCTGGGGCCTCCGTAGTCTTCCGGCCCTTTTGGAGCTAGGCCGAAGTGGTGGAATTGGTAGACACGCCATCTTGAGGTGGTGGTGGGTTCGCTCGTGCCGGTTCGAGTCCGGCCTTCGGCACCATCCAGAAGGTTCAACGGGTCCAACCCGTTTACAGAGAACCCCGCAGACTTCCCAGTCTTGCGGGGTTTTTTGTTTTAACTCAGACCAATCGGCATCGCCGGTTGGATGTTCCTGCGTGGATCCCCACTCGCGGGTGGATTACCCTATCGCCCGGCGAACGATACGAAGGAACAGATGCCTCACCGCCGCCAACGGTAGCGAGGTGATCGATCAGCGATACGAGAGAGGGCGGGGCATGACCGGAAAAGTCGGCATCATCGGTGGCGGCAACATGGCTGAAGCCATCATCTGTGGCCTTTTGAACAAGCGGGTCCTGACCCCCGAGCAGATCATCGTCAACGAAATCATCCCCGACCGCCGCAACCATCTGCGCAAGCAATACGGGATCGACGTACCCCACACCATCGGCAAGTGGGTGGGGGAGGTCGACTTGGTCATGGTGGCGGTCAAGCCGCAGCAGGTCCCCACCGTGATGAAGAGCCTCAGCCACCGGGTGAGTGATGGCCAGACCCTGGTCTCCATCGCCGCCGGTATGCCGGTCGACCGGATGCGCGGCGATCTGGGTCGTCCTCAGCAGCCCTTCATTCGGGTTATGCCCAACACCCCCGCGTTGGTGGGTGAGGGGATGAGCGTCATGTTCGCAAGTAAAGAGGTGACTGCCGCTGTCAAAGCCCAGGTCACCGCTTTGCTGCAGGGGATCGGCAAGGTTGCCGAGGTCGAATATGAAGGGTTGATGGATGCGGTGACGGCGGTGTCGGGCAGCGGACCTGCTTTTGTGTTTATGATGATCGAGGCGCTGGCTGATGCCGGGGTGCGCGAGGGGTTGTCGCGGGAGATGGCCCTTCTACTGGCCAACCAAACCGTGCTGGGCTCGGCCAAGATGGTGCAAGAGACCGGGCGTTCCCCAGGGTTGTTGCGCGAGCAGGTGACCAGCCCCGCCGGAACCACCGCCGAGGGGATTGCCGCCCTTGAGGCCTTTGGACTGCGCCACGCGATTTTCGAGGCGGTTCGGGCAACGAAAAACCGTTCCATCGAACTGGCCAAGGGTTAAGCCATGTTTCTGATCGCCAATCTGCTTGACGCTCTGGCCTCGATTCTTGAACTGGCCTTGACGATGTACATGTGGCTGCTCATCGGGCGGGCGATCCTCAGCTGGGTGCAGCCCGACCCCTACAACCCCATCGTGCGCTTTCTTTTTCAGACCACCGAGCCGGTGTTGGCGCCGATCCGCCGTCGCCTGCCGGTGGTGAGCGGTCTGGATTTCTCGGTGTTGGCGGTCATCTTCGCGATCATCTTTTTGCAAAGTGCGGTGATGCGCTCCCTGCACCAATTTGCTTACAACCTGGGGCATTGAGGACGATGTCGGTCCAACGCAACCCCGATGGCAGCGTCACCCTGGTGGTGCATGCTCAGCCGGGGGCCAAACGGACCGAGCTGGCCGGGTTGCACGGTGAGGCCGTGAAGATCCGGGTCGCCTCCCCGCCGGTGGACGGCAAGGCCAACGCCGCGTTGATCGCCTTCCTGGCCAAGCTTCTAGGGGTGCGAAAGGGTGATGTGATCCAGACTGCGGGGCAGACCTCGCGCGAAAAGCGTTTTCGCATCGAAGGGGTCGACGATGGGGCGTTGATCTGTTTTCAAAACGCTTTAAGCGGGCTCGAAATATGAGGGCCTCGCGCTTCGGCCTCATCGCTTGGCGCCGGTTGTTGCGACGCCTGGGCGAACGCCGTCTGACAGCGGCGCTGCTGCTCTGTTTGCTTGGCAGCACTTGGTTTTCGGGCGCTCTGAGCCACACCCATCCGGTCGATACCAGCGATGCCGGGTGCTGGGTTGAACAGCTTCAAGCCCACGTCGGCCCCACCCCGGTTGTTGCCCCTTTGGCGCTGGCCCCTGTGGCCCCGCCGATTCAAAACGACCTTCCCTGCGTTGCTCTGCCTCGCATTCGGCATGGGGCCACCCCCTATCGCTCCCGCGCACCGCCCGCCTCTTCCTGAGATTTTCCACTGAAAACGCCACCGCCCCTGGGTAATGCCCGTGGGGCGGTCCGTCATGGGTAAAAATCCAAGCAGAGGTTTTCGATGAACAAGCTGCGTTTTGCACCAGCCATCCGGCTGGCGTTGGTGTGCGCCGTGGGGGCCATGGGTACCCAGGCGGGCGCCTCCTCTTTGCAAGTGACCGACAACCGCATGAACCCCGCCGTCTCCCTGATCGTTTGGGGGCAGTACAGCCAGGCCAGTCATAACCAACCCTTGACCCTGCCCGGCATGCCGCTGGGGGGGGAGGCGGGGGCTTGGGATCGCGGTTTCGCCCTGCGCGAGTCGGAGCTGTCGCTCTCGGCGATGGTCGACCCCCATTTTTACGCCTTTGCGGCCCTGGCCATCGCCCCGGAGGGGGGGCTTTCTGCTGAGGAGGCCTATGGCGAAACCACCGATCTGCCCGGTGGGGTGCAGCTGCGTTTTGGCCGTTTCTTCTCGGCACTGGCCTACAACAACGACCGCCACGCCCACGTCTGGTCCTTCAACGAACCCTCGCTCCCCTATCAGGCCTTTCTGGGCAATCAATACGGCGACATGGGGGTGCGCGCCGCCTGGTTGCTGCCGACTCCAGGCTACGCTGAACTTTTCGTCGAGGGGTTTTCGGGGGAGCGCTACCCGACGGCGGGTCGGGTCGGGGGGCAAGGGGCCAAGGTGGTGGCGCTGCGGCTGGGGGGCGATCTGAACGACGAAACCTCGTGGCTTGGCAATCTGGGCTACCTCGACGCCCGTAGCCAAGACCGCCTGGAGGAGAGCGATAGCCAGAGCTTCACCGGCCACGGCCACGTTGCAGCCGCCTCGCTGGTGCTGACCTGGGCCCCCGACGGCAATCCCCTGGAGCGCAACCTCAAGGTGGTGATCGAGGCGATGCAGCGCCGCGAGGCGGGTGCCAGCGTCGACGCAGCCACCGGCGGCGCCCTGGCCAGCGGCACCCGCAGCCAGACTGGGTATGCGGTCGAGGGGGTTTACCAATGGCGGCAGGGTTGGGAGGGGGGGCTGCGCTTCGATGTGGTTGGACTGGCCGAGCAGATCCCGACCGGCATGAGTGGCGGTTCAACCCCCGCCAGCCGCTTGTCGGCCATGACCACCTGGCGGGGCTCTGAGTTTTCGAAGGTGCGGCTGGAGGCGAGCCAGGAGTGGACCGGACGGGGTACCGGCGACGCCCCCAACACCCGCGTGACCCTCGATTACATGCTTTCTCTGGGCGCCCATGGCGCGCATGCCTTTTAAGGAGCGGCCATGAACAAGATTTCTTTTGTGAAGCTTGGGGCCGTGTTGGGTTTGGCCCTTTATTTCTCTAGCGCGTGGTCGGCCCCTTTGCGGGTAGCCGCCACCCTGCCCGACCTTGCCGCCCTGACCCAAGAGGTCGGGGGGGAGGCGGTCGAGGTGGTCCGCTTGACAACCCCCGCCCAGGATCCCCACCGGGTTATTGCCCGCCCCTCTCTGATTGCCAAGGTGGCCCACGCCGATGTGGTGGTGGCGGTGGGGATGGAACTGGAGAGCGGCTGGTTGCCGGTGCTGCTGCGCCAAGCCCGCAACGACCGTTTGACCCCCCAGGGAGGGTTGATCGACGCCTCCAAAGCGCCGGGTCTGACGATCTTGGGCAAACCGGCCGGTTCGGTCACCCGCGATGAGGGGGACATTCACCCCGACGGCAACCCTCACTACACCCTCGATCCCCGCGCCATGCTGCCCTTGGCCCGCCACATTGTTGCCCAGCTCAAGGAGCAACCGGGAGCCGATACGGCGACCCTCGATGCGGGGCTCGCCCGCTTCGAAACCCGCTGGGGCGCTTTTCTGGCGGGCTGGCTCAAGCGGGCGGCATTGCTCCAAGGGGCTCGGTTGGTACTCGATCACGAATCCTGGCCCTACCTGCTTGATGCGGTGGGGGCGATCGAGGCGGGGGTGTTGGAACCTAAACCGGGGATCCCCCCCACCACCCGCCATCTGGCGGAGCTGGGGACGATGCTGTCCCGCCAACCGGCACGCGCCATCGTCATCGCCGATTGGCGCAGCCCCGATGCGGCGCAGTGGTTGAGCGACCATACCGGCCTGCCAGTGGTGAAGCTGCCGACCGGCAGCGGCGAGGAGGGGCTTGAGGCCCACTTCGACGCCATCCTCAATCGCCTGCTGCAAGCTGCGGCGCGCTAAAGCGGCGGCGGTGCCAGGGATGGGGCGGGCGATCCGCCCCTTTCGTCCACGAGTCAACCTGATCCACACGAGGCACCGATGAATCTTTTGTGGCTTTTACCCGGCATCCTGGCCGGGGTTTTGGCCGCCGTCGCCCTGGTCCCTTTGGGGCGCGAGGTGCTGCGACGCGGCATCGTTTTTGTGGATTTGGCCATCGCTCAGGTCGCCGCCACGGCGGTGGTAGCGGCCCATCTGCTTGGTTGGAAGGGGGGATGGGAGGAGCAACTGGCAGCGCTGTTGGCTGCCTTGAGCGTGGCCGCCCTGGCTGGGTTGTTGGTGGAACGGCTCAAAAAAGAGGCGGAGGCCTGGATCGGGGTGATCTACGTGGCGGCGGGGGCTTTGACCTTGCTGCTGCTGGCCCACGACCCCCACGGCGCCGAGGAGGGGGTGGAGCTGCTCAGCGGCCAGATTCTCTGGGCCGGTTGGGGGCAGGCGGCCCAGGCTGCGGCGGTAGCTGGGGTGGTGGTGCTCTGGGGGGCGCGGGTCGCCGATCCTTGGCGCCGCTCCCGCCCTTTTTACCTGATTTTGGCCGCATCGGTGACGGTGCTGGTGCAGATCCTCGGGGTTTTTTTGGTTTTCGCGCTGCTCATCATGCCGGCGCTGGCGGTGGTGAAACTCAAGGCGGGGTGGTGGTGGGTTGGTAGCCTGATCGGCGGCTTGGGGGTGCTGGGGGGGATGACCGCCTCGGCCTTGGCCGACCTGCCTGCCGGCACCGCCATCGTGGTGGGATTGGCGGTGCTGGCGCCGCTGGTGCGGTTGTTCTTGCCGGTCGGTAATAGCCGAGAACCGTCAAAGATGTCGGCGTCGACTTAGGGAAACGCTGATGAAAGGCTCCTGCCTTGAATCAGCACGCTACGCAAAAATCAAAAGTAGGCGCCCTGAGGCGGCGATGGTTTTGGCTTCGCTTGCAAAATCAGCAGAGCTTCGGCGACTTAGGCCGCCTCCTACGACAGCGCTATGTTGGTGGCCCTTCCCTGGGCCGCTCGGAAGCGCGAATCAATCAGCGCTTCCTTAACCCTGAGCAAACCGGGCAATCAGGTTTTTCGCCCGCTCTTGAATCGCGGTGGGGGCGTGGTCGCTGAAGAGGTTGGAGACCACGGCGCAGGCATCGATGCCGGTGGCGGCCACTTGGCCGATGTTCTCGCCGTCGATTCCCCCGATGGCGACCACCGGCACCTTCAAGGTGGCGACCGCCTCTTTGAGCACGTCGAGGCTGATGGTGGGGGACTGGGGTTTGGTTTCGGAGGGAAACATCGAACCGAAGGCGACGTAATCGGCGCCGTCGGCCACCGCCTGTTTGGCCCGTTCTAGATCGCCGTAGCACGAGACCCCGATGATCGCCTCTTCACCGACGATTTCGCGCACTGCGTCGAGGTCGGTCGCGTCCTCCTGGCCCAGGTGAACCCCATCGGCCCCCGCCTGGCGGCAGGCCTCCGGGTCGTCGTTGACGATCAACAGGGCGCCGGCCCGGTAGGTAAAGGGTTTGAGTCGCCGCGCCAGGGCAACCCGACGGGCGGTCCCGCCGCTTTTGGTGCGGATTTGCACCGCCTTAGCCCCCCCCGCCAGGGCGGCGGCGATCTGGGTTTCGATCGAGGCGTCGGGGGTGAGCTGTTCGTCGGTGATGACGTAAAGGGGCGAGGCGAACATATGAAGCTCCGTGGTCGGGTGAAAGGTTGAACGGGGGTGCGAAGCCACGAAGGACGCGAGGTTCCCGGACCGGACTTGCCATCTTGGGCAGCATGAGGATACTGCCCGCCAACCCCCATCATCGTTCAAACCGTCTTTTTTCGCCTATTTTTTTCAGGCTTTTACCGTTTCGAAGGAGGTTCTCATGCGCCGTGTTGCCCCCGTGCTCGCCGCTTCCGCACTCCTCCTGGCCTCTTGTGGCGGCCAGGAATCCTATACCCCGGCAGCCGGGGCAGCCCCCGCACAGATCTTTGAGCAGGCCTGCGCCGCCTGCCACGGCGATAAGGGTCAGGGCAAATTCGGTCTGCTGCTTAAGATTGCCGGCCATCAAGAACAGGCCGAGGTGGTCGAGAAGATCGGCAAGGGTGGCGTGATCATGCCCGCCTTCCCCAACATCGCCTCCGATGATCGCAAGGCGGTTGCCGCCTGGTTGGCCCAGCAGTAAGCGACAACCGGTGGTTGTTGATTTCCCAAAAAGGGCGGCGCAAGCCGCCCTTTTTGCATTGAGTTTGGCATGAAGGGCGGAGCAGGTTTATGAAGCGTCGTTGGTTGGCGGCGGGGTTGGTCATGGGGTTGGCAAACGGTTGCGTGGCGGCTTCAGCGCAGGCCGACGCGTTGGGCGCCCCCGACTTTTGGCCCAGCCCCACGGGGGTTTTAGAAGACATGGGGCGGATGGTCCAGAACCCCACAACCTGGGACGAAACCGCATGGTTGTGGGCCGGGGCGGTCGGGTTGGGGACGGTCGCCCTCCATCAATACGACGGCCAAATCCGCACCTGGATTCGCAGCCACGACGGCACGCCGCAAAACGACGTCGCCCGTTTCGGTAACGCCCTGGGTGATGGCCTCAACCTCGTCCCCCTCATCGGTTTGGGGTATGTCGGCGGCTGGCTATTGGAGGACAAAACGGTCATGGGCGACGCCTTGGCGGCGGCGGAGGCTTATCTCGGCTCGGGGGTGGTGACGGTGGCGCTCAAGTCGATGACGGGCCGGGCCCGTCCCTACACCGGGCAGGGGCCCAATCGTTGGCACGGCCCTTTCCAAACCGGCAGCGACGTCACGAGTTTTCCTTCGGGCCATGCCACCAGTGTTGTTGCCATCGCCTCGGCCCTGGCGACCCGCCATCCCGACACCTGGGTTGGCCCGATCGCCTACAGTCTGGCGGCGACCACCCTTTATGCTCGTATGCATCACGACAAGCACTGGGCCTCCGACCTCCTCCCTGCGGTCGCCATCGGCTATTGGACCGGGAGGGTGGCGGGGGAGCAATCCTCATCCTCCCAAGCCCTGAGTTGGCAAGTTGCGCCCCTGCCGGGGGGGGGCGAGGCGGTCGTGATCTGGCGATGGTGAGGGGCTATCGGGATTGTAACTATTCAGCCCCTCCCATCCCCCCGGTTTTTCCCTACGGGTTTTCTTTCATAAAGAGGGGTTGGTTACCTTCGAAGAGGAGGGTCAGGGCTGGGGTGGGACCGATGCCGTGTTTGCGGCAGGTCGACAGGTAGCTGCGGATGCGGCAGAAGATATCGGCGCCCTCTTTGGAGCGGAAGCATCCTGAGATTTTCTGGTGCAGCTTGACCATACGGATGTCGTTTTCACCCTGGTTGTTGGTGAAGGGAACCAGCGGATTGTCGATGAACCGTAGGACGTCGTCCTCGAAATTGCGCAGTCGTTCG
>MNWR01000016.1 GCA_001872725.1 Proteobacteria bacterium CG1_02_64_396
GTGGGGAATCGAGGCCAAATTTTCACGGTTTTGAGGATCATAGTGGTGGCTATGTGACGAGAAACCGGGGGAATTTGGACCGATTACCCGCCGGCGCACGACTGCATGGATGCAGGAGGTAGAGCAATGCAGGAGCAATTGCCGAGTAGGACGATCTCAGGTCCGACAGACTCCTAGGGTTTGGTGCAGGCTCAAGGGGGGGCTCTGGGGGTGAAGAAAAGGGTGCCATCATAACCCGATAGGCATCAGGCCTATCGGGCCTGTCAGATCAAGTCGCCCCGTCCATCACACACAACTTAGCCTGTCTGCTTGACCACTCCCCACCAAAAGAGAAACTTTCCCGTCTTCAAACCCGCTGGCACCTCCATCCTTGGATTGCCCCCTCCCAATAGACTGCCGTGGTCTTTTCCGAAAGGCGCTCGAACCGATGCCCGATCGCGACAACACCATCACTTTGACCATCGACAATCGCACCGTGACCGTTCCCAAAGGGACCACGGTTTTAGCGGCAGCCGCCTCGATTGGCCGCCATATTCCCACCATGTGTTTCGATGCCCGCCTCACTCCGGTGGGGGGGTGCCGCCTATGTCAGGTCGAGGTCGAGGGGATCAAGGGGGGGCTGGTCACCGCCTGCAATCAGGTCGCCTTCGAGGGGATGGTGGTGCGCACCGACAGCCAAGCGGCCCATGCCGCCCGGCAAGAGGTGGTTGAGTTGATGCTGGTGCATCACCCCCTGGATTGCCCGATTTGCGACAAGGGTGGGGAGTGCACCCTGCAAAACGAGACGATTGCCGAGAATGTGCAGCAAGGGCACTACCGGGGAGCGCGCAAACGCTGGCCCGAAGATAGCCGCAGCGGTTCGGTCCACATCAACCCCAACCTCTGCGTGCTCTGCAACCGCTGTGTGCAGCTGTGCGACGAGCTGATCGACGTGCAGGCGCTCAAGATCGGCGGCAACGGCATCTACGCCCACATCGGCGCCGTCGATCCCACGGTTGGTTTGCAATGCGACGATTGCGGCATGTGTGTCACCGCCTGTCCGGTCGGCGCCCTGGGCGATCAGCTTTACCGTTTCACCGGTCGCCCCTGGGATTTCACCCGCACCGATGTCACCTGCCCCCATTGCAACGACGGTTGCCGCGTCACCGTCCACAGCCTTGAAAACAAGGTCGCCCGCATCAACAACTCCGCCTACACCGGCCCCAACCGGGGGGCGGTCTGCAATCGGGCCACCTTTGGTTACGACGACGTCAACCACCCCGAGCGACTGACCACCCCCTTGCTGCGCAAAAACGGCACATTGCTCCCCGCCACCTGGGGCGAGGCGCTCGACGCGGTGGCCGAGCAGTTCAAAGCGGCCCAAAAGCCGGTGGCGCTGGGCTCCGACCGGCTGGCTTGCGAGGACTGGCTGATGTGGCAGCGGTTGGATCTGACCTTCGTAGCCAACACCGACCGGGCGCTCGCCCCCGCATTGGCCGCCGCCGGTGGGGTGCTGGGTCGTCAGCCGATCACCTCTCAATCCATGCAGGATGTAGGGAAGGCCGATCTGATCTTCACCCTGCACGCCAACATCGCCGAGACCCAGCCGGTGCTGGGTTACGCGGTCAAGCAGGCGATCCGCCACCAAGGTGCCGCCTATTTGGCCTGCGAGGACCACAATCACCGGATGCACCGCCGGGCCGACCACGATTTGACCGCAACCCCTGGTAGCGAGGGTGTTCTGCTGGCCGGATTGGTCAACCTGCTGATCGGGACCCACGGCAAAGCCGATCCCGGTGGATTACTCGATGCGACCGCTGCGTTCACTGTCGAGACCGTGGCGGCCCAAACCGGCATTTCCGGCCAGCGGCTGCAAGCCGCCGCCCAGGCGCTGGCCAACGCCCAAAACCCGGCGCTGTTGACCACCATCGAGCGTGATCCGGCCCGAGATACCTGCGTCGAGGCGGCTTGGTTGGCGGCGCTGGCCCAGGTGCTCGGGTTCGAGAACAACCTATGGATTATGGGGGAGGGGGGCAACGCCCTGGGGAGCGCCCTGCTTAAACCGACCGTGGCTGACCCCGCCGGGGCCATCGCCGGGGCCGATCTGCTTTGGGTCGCCGGATCCGATCCCGCGTTTGCCTCCCCTTGGGGCGCCGCGTTCGGCGCCTTTGAGGGATTCTTGGTGGTTCAAGATCTGTTCTTGAGCGACACCGCCGCCCGGGCCGACGTGGTGTTGCCGGTCGCTGGACCCTTCGAGCGCCGCCGCATCGCCTTGTCGCTCAACGGTCGCCTGACCGAAAGCAAAGCAGCCGTCCCCCCGGTGGGGCAGTCGCGTCCCGATTGGCAGGTTTTCTACAACGTGGGTCGCCGCCTGGGGCTTTGCGACGATCTGTCGGGCGAGGGGCAGCGCTGGTGCTGGCTTGAGTCGCAACACCCCGCCGGTTGGCCCGCCCCGGTCGCCGCCGAGGCCGAGGCCGAGGCGGTGATTGTTGCGGCAACCGTCGAGTCCGCCGCCCCCCCTGCACCCACCGTCGCCGCACAACAGGGTTTGATTCTGTCGCTGGGGGGCGCCCTGCACCGGGTCGGTTCGGCCTCGCGCCGCTGGCGTTCGGTGCAAACCATGGCTCCGGCCCCCAGTGTGACCCTGAATCCCGCCGACGCCGCCGATCTGGGCATCGGGGATGGTGATCGGGTGCTCCTCAACGGCGCGGTTGAACTCATCGCCCATATCGACGACGCCCAGAGGCGCGGCAGCGCCTTTGTTCCCCAGGTTTTGGCCGAGGGGCAAATCCTGGGCGGGGGGGCGATTACAATAGAACCGGCGGCGCAAGCCTCCGTAGCCTGATACGCTTCGACAACGGGGAGGGCGACCTCCCCGTTATGCTGTTCGCCCCACCCGTGGGCCTTCCCCCGAATGACCCGCCGCTGCAAAAAAAGGAACCACTCCATGCCTTCGTTTCACTGGTCCGCCGATCTCGATCCCTTGAGCTGGCACGGCGATGTGTTGGTCGTGTGCGTCGCTGAAGAGGGCGATCTGGAGCCCCATGCCCAGGCCCTCGACGGCGCCTTGGGCGGTGTGATCGGGCGGGTACGCGAGTCGGGCGATTTCACCGGCAAATCGGGGGAGGTCTTGATGCTCTGCGCGGTGCGCGGCATCGGGGCCGACCGGGTGGCGCTGTTGGGGCGGGGCAAACCGGGTCAGGGCAGCGCGCAAGAGATTGCCGACGCCTTCGGCGATTTGGCCCGCGCCCTGGTGAAACAATCGTGCGGTCGGGTGGCGATTGTGGCCGATCCGCTGCCGGTGGGGGGGTTGGCGGCGGCGGTCGAGGGATTGTTGCTCGGCAGCTATCGCTTCGATCACTACCGCACCGTGGCAAAGGATCTTCCCAAACACAGCCTCGACCGCATCGAGTTTGTGGTCGACATCGAACACCGGGACGACTGGCGAGGCCAGATTGCCGCCGGTGAACAGATCGCCGCCGGGGTGATGCTGGCCCGCGACCTCATCAACCACCCAGGCAACACCGTCACCCCGACCCGTCTGGCCGAGGAGGCGGGGCAGATCGCCGAGGCTTACGGGTTGGAGCTCACTGTACTGGGTCGAGAAGAGATGCAGGCCGAGGGGATGGGGGCGTTGCTGGCGGTGGCGCGGGGCTCCGAAGAGGAGCCCAAACTCATCGTCTTGAAATACCAGGGGCGCGACGGCGGCAAACCGCTGGTGGCGGTCGGCAAAGGGTTGACCTTCGATGCGGGGGGGATCTCCCTGAAACCGGCCCTCGACATGCACCAGATGAAGTACGACATGTCGGGGGGGGCGGCGGTGCTCGGTTTGATGCGGGTGGTGGGTGCCCTCAAACCGGGGCGCAGCGTCATCGGGATTATTCCGTCGAGCGAGAACCTCCCCGACGGCAAGGCCAACAAGCCGGGTGACATTCTGCGTTCGGCAGCCGGATTGACCATCGAGGTGCAGAATACCGATGCCGAGGGGCGCTTGATCCTGGCCGATGCCCTGCACTACGCCAAACGGTTCGAACCCGAGGCGGTGGTCGATCTGGCGACCCTGACCGGCGCCTGCGTTTTGGCGCTGGGCAGCCACTACGCTGCGGTATTGGGGACCGATCAGCCCCTGATCGACGAGCTACGCGCCTTGGGTGAAGAGATTGGCGAGCCGCTGTGGCAGCTCCCCTTTCACGAGGCCTATGCCGAGCAGCTCAAAAGCGACGTGGCCGACCTGCGCAACATCGGCGGACGCGAGGCGGGAACCATCACCGCCGCCCTGTTCCTGGCCCGCTTTACCGAAGGCATGCGCTGGGCCCATCTCGACATCGCTGGAACCGCCTGGTCCAACCAAGACAAGGGGATCAAAACCAAAGGGGGCCGGGGTTACGGGGTGCGGCTGCTCTGGCGCTGGGTTTCGGAGCAGGGCTAACGACCATGGAGGGGGCCGCCACACCGGTGATCTTTTTGCGCGGGGAGGGCAAGGCGGTCGCCTTCCTCGCCCAGGTGGTGCAGCGGTTGGTCGACGGGGGGCAACGGGCCTGGGTTTTTATGCGTCAGCCCGAGCATCGAGCCAAGCTCGACGATTTGCTCTGGCAACGCGGGGGCTTTTTGGCCCACGATCTTGAGGAGCGGGCCGATCCCAACTGGAGCCCGGTGGTGATTAGCGGTCATACCCGCACGCCGCAAGGGTGGCATCTTGTTGTGGCGGATCGTACCCTTAACGCATTAGAGGAGGGGGTCGGTCAGGCGAACGGGGTCATCGATTTCGTCATGGCCGAATGGGGGCAAGAGGGACTTGAGAGCAGTCGCGCCCGTTATCGGTATTATCGGGGGCAACAGGCCTCGGTGGTGTATCTGGACGAAGATGAAAGTCGGCGTTGGATCGCCGGAGAAGATCGCCCTTCGCGGCAACAGGTGACAGAAGGTCAACCGGAATCCGAATGAGTTCAAAAACCCCCAACAGCCGCTCCGAAATCCAGGACATCAAAGCGATCCTGGCCGAGCTTGAGCGGATTTTGTCTGCCGACGACACCGAGTTGGGTGCCGCCGACGTCAAGTCCGCGTCGCCTCCCAAGCCCGAAGAGGAGCGGCCCGATCCCCTGTTCTTCGACGCCGACCGCTCCCTGCGCTCCGAAGTCGCCCTGCTTGGCGATTCCAAGGTCGACAACACCCCGACACATCCCCACAGCGAGACCGGCGAACGCACCATCCAGATGAGCAGCACCGCCCGTAATCGCGCTTTGGACGCGGTGACCGAGATCAAGCTGGAGCCCGACGCGGCGGTGATCGAGCAGCTCGATGCCCTGCCCGAGGGGCCGGTGCAATCCGCGACGCAAGAAGAGGTTGAAGCCGAGGCCTCGTTCCTTCCCGATCTCAATGCCGAACCGGCCCAGCCCGAACCCGAGGGCGAACCCGAGGAGGCCAGGCTCGATGTGGCGCTAGATCTGTTGTCGTCCCTGCCTGAAGTTGAGGACGACCAGCCCAACCTGGACGCCGTAATTCCCGAAACCCACGAATTCGAAGCGAAGCGAGCGGACTTAGAACCGCTCGACCTTGCCGATCATCTTGAAGAGGGTTCCCCGTCGAACCTCGAACCCCTCGACGTGCGCGAACCCCAAGAGGAGGGCTCTATGAGCGATCAGGATATCCCGAAAAATCCCGACGACGTCCTCGATGACGACATCCTCGATCTGGCGACCTTGATGGACGATATCGTCGAAGACGAAAAGCCCAGCCAAGCAACGGCCACGGGGGCGGCTGCGCCGGAAATGGCGCTGGATCTGGCTGGACCTGGCGGCGGCGATGACGAGGGGCCCATTCTCGAACTCGATCTGGCCCTACCCGATGTGGACGATGGGCTGCTCGAAGCGGTGCAAGAGGACGAGCTGGATGAACTTGAGGCCGACGTACAAGAGGCCCAGAGCCCAATCGCCAGCGCCGACGATTTTAAAGAGTTCGAAAGCGCCTACCTCGATGCACTGCTGCTGAACGACGACGATTTCGATTTGGCCTTGCAAGAAAGCGCCCCCATGGCAGGGCAAGAGGGTGACGCCCAGGCCGATGGGTCCGATGAACCGGCGGCTCAGGTCGAGGACGAAGAGATCCCCATGCCCGACATCAGCGACATCGATCTTGGGGTTGTGGGTGAGCCGATGGAGCACCCGCGTAAACTCGATCCCGATGTCGATTTTGGCGGCCCATTTGCCGAAGAGGTCGAGGCGATCACCCCCCTGCCCGATCTTGAAGAAGAGTTCCTCTTCTCCGAGGAGGAGGCCAATCCCGATGCCGACGGCACCGGCAATTTCGGCGATACCTTGGTCACCATGGGTGGTGGTGAGGCGAAGAGCGATGAGCCCGAGGTGGTTGAACCTTCTCAATCGGTCGCCCCCGCATGGCAGGCCGCCCCCTTGGCTGCCGCCGCCGAAACCGCGGTGGTCGGCGCTGCTGCTGCCGCCGGACAGGCTGCGGTCGAACCGGTCGCCCAGGCCACCGGCATCGACGCCGCCCAATTGGCCGCCCTGCTCTCGCCCATGATCGAAAAGGTGGTGCGCGACACCGTACTGGAGGTGGCCGAGCGGGTTATCCGTGAAGAGATGGGCAAGCTGCGCGAGGCGCTCGACGCCGATCCCGACGCCTGATTCCCCCAGTTCCCAGCGTAGAATCACCCATCCGGCGCTCCATCGAGCGCCGGTTTTCTCTTGAATTGCCGATCCAATATGAGCCCACCCAAAGCCCAAAAGCCCGCATCCAAGAGCGCCTCCCACCAAGAGACCCAACCCCCTTTGGTGGGGCCGGGGGGGGTCGATTTCGAGGCCGCCATAAAACGACTTGAAACCATCGTGGTGGCCTTGGAAGAGGGAGGTGGTCAACCCATCGAGGCGCTGCTGGCCCTTTATGAAGAGGGGTTGGGGCTTTCAAAGGGGTGCGAAACCTACCTGCAACAGGCCGAAACCCGCCTGGAGCGTCTGACCCGTGGGGGCGGCGAGTAAGTGTCTTTCGATCTTCATGCGTATCTGAGCCAAGGCAGCACCTGGGTTCAAGAGGGGCTCGGTCGGCTCCTCCCCTCGACGCAGCATCTGCCCAAGCGGCTGGTCGAGGCGATGCACTACGGGGTGATGAACGGAGGCAAACGGCTGCGCCCCATCCTCATCAAGGCGGCCTGCGAAGCGGTGGGAGGCGATGGCCAACGAGCCCTGCCCGCCGCCTGCGCCATGGAATGTGTGCACAGCTATTCGCTGGTGCACGACGATCTGCCCGCCATGGACGACGACGACCTGCGACGGGGCCGTCCCACCACCCACATCGCCTTTGACGAGGCGACCGCGATTTTGGCGGGCGACGCCCTGCTCACCCACGCCTTCGTCCTCCTTTCCGATCCCCACTATTTTGACGTTGAGCTTTCGGGCCGGTTGGTTCACCAGTTGGCGACCGCCGCCGGGGCCAGCGGCATGGTGGGGGGGCAGATGCTCGACATGGAGGGGGAGGGCAAAAACCTCACCCTGCCCGAGCTGACCGAGATCCACATCTACAAAACCGGGGCGCTGCTGCGGGCCTGTTTGGTGATGGGGGGGTGGATCGGCGGGGGCGACGAGGCGGCGATTCAACGTTTAAGCGATTACGGCGAGCGCATTGGGCTGGCGTTCCAAATTGTCGACGACATTTTGGACGAAACCGGCACCACCGAAGAGCTGGGCAAGCCGGCCGGATCGGACCAAAACCGGGGCAAGGCGACCTTCCCCGCCATTTTGGGGCTGAGCGAATCGCGAGAACACGCCCGTCGCTTGATCGACGAAGCGGTGGTGTTGGCCGAGAGTTTCGGCTCCCGAGGCGAGCCGTTGAAGGCGATTGCGCAGTACATTTTCGACCGGACCAAGTGATTTTCACCCGGGCCATCTACCGGGCCTGCATGGGGCACCTATACGCATGACTCTGCTCGACGCCATTCACGATCCCGCCGATTTGCGGCGGCTTTCGATCAACGAACTGCCCCGCGTGGCCCAAGAGATCCGCGATCTGCTCATTGCAAGCGTCGCGCAAACCGGGGGTCACATTGGAGCGGGGCTCGGGGTGGTCGAGTTGACCATCGCCCTGCACTACGTTCTGAACACCCCCGAAGACCGCATCGTCTGGGATGTTGGCCATCAGGCCTACCCCCACAAGGTGCTCACCGGTCGTAAAGATCGGATGCACACTTTGCGTCAGTACGGCGGGATCTCCGGTTTTACCAAACGCAGCGAAAGTCAGTATGACCCCTTCGGTACCGGTCACTCCTCCACCTCGATCTCGGCAGCTTTGGGGATGCGCATCGGCCGCGACATCGCCGCGCTGAACGGGGTGACGGCGGCGGTGATTGGCGACGGCGCCATGGGGGCGGGGATGGCCTTCGAGGCGCTCAACCACGCCGGACACGTCAAACGCCCCCTGCTGGTGGTCCTGAACGACAATGAGATGTCGATCTCCCCCAATGTCGGGGCTTTGTCGTCGTACCTGTCGCGCATCATCTCGGGGGGCCTCTACAACAAGGTGCGCCACAAGGCAGAAAAGATGCTCAAGGGCTCCCCGGTCCTTTACGAGGTCGCCAAGCGGGCCGAGGAGCACGTTAAGGGGATGATTACCCCCGGCACCCTGTTCGAAGAGCTCGGCTTCAACTACGTCGGCCCCATCGACGGCCACGATTTCGAGGCGCTGATCCCGACGTTGCGCAACTGCATTGCCCTCAAGGAGCCGGTGCTTTTGCATGTGGTGACCAAGAAGGGCAAGGGGTACGCCCCCGCCGAAGAAAAGCCCGATACCTTTCATGGGGTTGGCCCCTACAAGGTCGAGACCGGCGAGATCATCAAAACCCCCGGCCAGCCCCCCTCCTTCACCAAGGTGTTTGCCCAAACCCTGACCACCCTGGCCGAGCAGGACGAGCGGATCATGGCGATCACCGCCGCCATGCCGGAGGGGACCGGGCTGAACCTTTTCCAGCAGGCCCATCCCGAGCGCTTTTTTGATGTCGGCATCGCCGAGCAACACGCGGTGACCTTCGCCGCCGGGGCCGCCTGCGAAGGGGCCAAACCGGTGGTGGCGATCTACTCAACCTTTTTGCAACGGGGCTACGACCAGATCGTCCACGACGTTTGTATTCAAAACCTGCCTGTGGTTTTTGCCGTCGACCGGGCCGGGGTGGTCGGAGCCGACGGAGCGACCCACACCGGATCGCTCGATATCACCTTCTTGCGCTCGATCCCCGGCATGGCGGTGATGGCCCCCGGCGACGAGGACGAACTGCGCCACATGGTCGCCACCGCCCTGCATTACGACGGCCCCAGCGCGATTCGCTTTCCCCGCGGCAACGGTCTCGGGGTGCCGATGTTGGGCGAACCCGAGATCCTGCCCTGGGGTAAGGGCAAGCTGCTGCGCGAGGGGGATGACGGGGCGATCTTCGCCTTTGGCGCCTGCGTCGCTCCCGCGGTGGAGGCGGCCCGCACCCTGGCGCAAGAGGGGATCCACCTGGCGGTGGTGAACCTGCGTTTTGCCAAACCGTTGGATGAAGCGCTGGTGCTGGAGTGGGCCGGTAAAACCGGGCGGATCATGGTGGTGGAAGAAAACGCCATTCAGGGTGGGATTGGCTCGGCGGTGCTCGAAACCCTGGCTGCGGCCGATGCTTTGGTCCCCACCAAACTGCTGGGCTTTCCCGATCGGTTTTTACCCCAGGGCAGCCAGGGGGAGGTGAGGGGCGAGTTGGGGCTCGACGCCTCCGGTATCGGCGCGGCGGCCCGCACCTTCTTCACCGCCAAGGCATGAAAGCGCCCAAACCATGAAGGGCGCCGCGGTCGGCAAGGGGAAGGTGCGGGCCGACCAGCGGGTGGTCGACCTGGGGCTGGCCCCCAGTAAACAACGGGCTCAGGCTCTGATTTTGGCCGGATTGGTGCTCGATCCCGACGGCAAGGTGATCGCGAAGGCGGGGCAAGCGGTGGCGGATGACGTCGCGCTGGTTCTAAAAGGGGAGGATTGCCCCTTTGTCAGTCGGGGCGGCCTGAAGCTGCAAGGGGCGCTCGATCACTTCGCCGTCGATCCCAGTGGCTGGGTGGTGCTCGATGTCGGGGCCTCGACCGGAGGATTCACCGATTGCCTGCTGCAACGGGGTGCCGTCAAGGTTTATGCGGTCGACGTCGGCACCCATCAGCTGCACGAAAAACTGCTCGCCGACCCCCGGGTTGTTAACCTCGAAAAGACCCACGCCCGCGATATTTCCGAGCACAACGTGGTAGAACCGGTCGACCTGATCGTGGTCGACGTCGCCTTCATCGGGCTGCGCCAGGTGTTGCCCGCCGCCCTGACCCGCCTCAAACCGGGGGGGCTGGTGATCGCCTTGATTAAACCGCAGTTCGAGGCGGGTAAAGAGGAGGTTGACAAGGGGCGGGGGGTCATCAAGGACGCGGCGGTGCGCATGCGCATCAACGCCGAGATCGAGACTTGGGTGCGCGATGAACTGGATGGTGCCATCGAGGGGGTCGTGCCGTCGCGGATCCACGGCCCCAAGGGCAATCAGGAATCGCTCATCGTGTTCAGACGTTAGGGAAACGCTGATTCAAGGCAGGAACCTTCAATCAGCGTCTCCTTAGGGGTGTGAGCGTGCTCCCTCGGTGCCCTTGATAAACTCAGGGTGAGCCGAGCGTTTCAAGTAATAGCGTCCCTCGACAGGCTCGGGATGAGCCGGTTGATGCAAATCAACGCGCCGAGGGCGGCGCCCCAACCAGTGATTTCATAAGTTCTTCGCAGCTTTTGCGTGAAACCGTTCTTTGGGTGTTTTACAGGAGTCCATCCATGCCGTCCTTCGACATCGTCAGCAAGGTCGATCTGCAAGAGGTCGACAACGCCGTCAACCAAGCCATCAAAGAGATCACCACCCGCTACGACTTCAAAGGGAGTAAGAGCGAGATCAAACACGAGGGGGCCGAGATCAACCTGCTCGGCGACGACGATCACAAGCTCAAAGCCTTGATCGACGTGCTGCAAAGCAAGCTGATTCGGCGTGGCATCGATCTGAGCAGCCTCGACTACGGCAAGGAGGAGACCGCCTCGGGCGGCATGGTGCGCCAGAAGATCACCGTCAAGCAGGGGATCAACCAAGAGGCGGCCAAGAAGGTGGTCAAGGCGATCAAAGAGGGCAAGCTCAAGGTTCAGGCCGCCATTCAGGGCGATACCGTGCGGGTGACCGGCAAGAAGCGGGACGACCTGCAAGAGGCGATTGCGATGATCCGGGCGGGCGAGTTCGGTCAGCCGTTGCAGTACGAAAACTTCAGGGATTGAGCGCACGCCTCGGTCATGCAGGAGGGGGGCATCGTGGTGGTCGATGACACCCGTTGGGGGACCCGGATTCCCACCAATCATCGGCTGCATGATCGGGTCGTCGCCAAGGGCTTCGTCCCGCGCCATGTGGTCGAGGTGGGGGTGGGGCATCCCAAAAGTTCAAGTGTCATCGGGTTCATTCAGCGGGGGATCCGCACGACCCTGGTCGAACCCGACCCCTTTGCGATTGCCCTGATTCGCTCGGCCTTTGGCGGTATGGATCACGTCACGCTGCACACCTGTGCATTGTGCGACGAGGCCGGAGCGGTGGAGCTCTGCCAGCGGGCCGGATCCACCTTTGTTGCGACCCTTGAGGCCACCCCGGCGCTCGTCAACGACCGGGCTCATCTTGAGCAGCCCGAGCTTTTTACCGCCGAGGCCAAGCGCTTCGATGCCATTGACGACGGCGGCATCGACCTGCTCTCCATCGATATCGAGGGGGGGGAGTGGTTCGTGCTCAAACACATGGTGAGCCGTCCTGCCGTCGTTTCGGTCGAAACCCATGGTGGAATCTACATCAATCCCTACCTTGCCGAGATTCGGGGCTGGATGGTGGAAAACCGCTACGTGCTTTGGTATCTGGACGGAAGCGATTCGGTTTTCGTTCGAGAGGGCACCGTTGCGTTGAGCCTGTGGGATCGTATGGCCCTTATTTGGACCCGCGGGTATTTGGTGGCCAGGTTTTGGAAGAAGAAAGTGAATCGCGGATTCAAGGGCTTGTTCGGCGTTCGGACGTGGCCCGAGTTGTTCAAGCCCAAGTCGCAATGATCATCCCTTCGAGGAAGCAACCTTTCATGTCCCAACGCAGTGCCAAAGTCGCCCTCGTTTCCCTCGGCTGCCCCAAAAACACCGTCGATTCCGAATCGATCCTGGGCCAATGCGTCAGTCGGGGAATGACCCTGACCAGCGATGCCCATGATGCCGAGGTCATCGTGGTCAACACCTGCGGCTTTCTGGAGGAGGCCAACCAGGAATCGGTGCGGGCGATCCTCGATGCGGTCGCCATCAAAGAAGAAAAGCCCGATACCCGGGTGGTGGTGACCGGTTGTCTGGTCAGCCGCTACCAGGGGGATTTGGCCGGCGAGATTCCCGAGGTCGACCTGTGGGTCGGCGCCGGGGAGGGGCACCGTATGGGGAGCCTGCTGCAACAGGTCGAGGCCCCCAATCGTCGCTACTTCGACGACAACACCACCCTGTATCAAGAGTCCGACGCCCCCCGGGTGCTCTCGACCCGTCCTCACGCGGCCTATCTGAAGATCGCCGAGGGATGCGACAACCCCTGTACCTTCTGCATCATCCCCAAGCTGCGCGGTCCTTTTCGCTCGCGCCAGCTCGACGCCATCGTCGCCGAGGCGCGGCAGCTCGCCGCCCAGGGGGTCCAAGAGATCACCCTGGTCGCCCAGGACACCACCCTTTATGGCCGCGACCTGACCCCCCGCACCTCGCTGGCGGCGTTGCTCGATCATTTAAACGCAGTCGATGGGCTGGTCTGGATCCGCATCCTCTACGCCTACCCGACCCTGGTGAACGATGCTCTGATCGAGGCGATGAAACGGCTGGACAAGGTTGTCCCCTATCTCGATATCCCGGTGCAGCATGTTTCGGATGGGGTGCTCCGGGCGATGAAGCGGGCCGAGACCGGCCCCCGCATCGACGCCCTGTTCACCCGGTTGCGCCGCGAGATTCCCGGCATCGCGCTGCGCACCTCGCTCATCGTCGGCTTCCCCGGCGAAAGCGACGAAGACTTTCAAGCGCTGCTCGATTTCGTCGAAAAACATCGTCCCGAGCATCTGTCGGTCTTCGCCTACTCCCGGGAGGAGGGGACCGAGGCGGCGCAGCTGCCCGACCAGCTGCCGGTGGAGGTCCGTCAAGCGCGGCGCGACCAACTCGAACAGGTGTGGCAGGCGATTCGTGAAGAGCAGCTTCAAGGGCTGATCGGCCAGACGGTCGAGGTCTTGGTCGATGGGGTGAGCGAGGAGACCGACCTGCTGTTGGAGGGGCGGATGTCGACCCAGGCCCCCGAGGTCGACGGCAAGGTTTGGATCAACGACGGTTGGGCTGAGCCCGGCAGCATCGTTCGGGTGCTGGTGGAGGATGTCGCCGGTTTCGATGTGGTGGGTGGTATCCGGCAGATCTAATTATCTAGGAGCCTGTCGGGCTTGAGCGTCCGTAGCGAGCCGAGTGGGGAATCGAGGCCAAATTTTCACGGTTTTGAGGATCATAGTGGTGGCTATGTGACGAAAAACCGGGGAAATTTGGACCGATTACCCGCCGGCGCACGACTGCCTGGATGCAGGAGGTAGAGCAATGCAGGAGCAATTGCCGAGTAGGACGATCTCAAGTCCGACAGACTCCTAGGGAAACGCTGATTCAAGGCCTCCTGCCTTGAATCGGCACGCTGCGCAAAAAGCAAAAGCAGACTTCGGCGACGGGGTCGCCTCCTACGACGGCGCTATTTTGGCGACCCCATCCTTGGGTCGCTCGGAAGCGCCGACTCAATCAGCACTTCCCTAGAGCTGTCGGACGAATGCAGGAGAACGAGCATTTCAGGAGCATTGGCGACTGAAATGAAAGGCGGTCGAAAACCACGTTTTCGGCAGCCGACTCTAAGAAACGTCAGGAGGGCGTTTGTTGGAGATTTCCTATTACTTCGGAGGAGCAGGCGTGAGTGCTGTTATGCAATGGGGCCGGATGGGTGGTCTGCTGTTGGGGTGTTTCGCCCTTTTTCCTGGCGCTCAGGCGGCGGTGTTGCCCGATGCCAATGCCCCGGCCGCCATCATGGGGACCGCCGGTATTGCCATCGATAGCCTGGAAGGGGTCGAGGCGGTCCGCTACAACCCCTCTTTGCTTGCCCTTGAGGTCGGCATGAAGGGGATGCTGGGATTGTCTCAGTACCGCGAAAAGCGCGCCGGCGAGATCGCCGGGGTCCGTAGCGCCCCCCTCAAAAAAGACACCTATGCCCCCGAACTTGGCCTGACGGTGACCCCCGACAACACCGACTTCGGTTTCGGTCTGCTGCTCGACACCCCTCGGCAATTCAAGATGGTGTGGCCCGAGGGGGGGGGGACCGGGCAGATTGTCAGCCACCGCCTGACCGGCGCCTTCGGCTGGCGATTGCTGCCCGATGTCGCCTTGGGGGTGAGCGCGGGGGTTGAAAGAATCAGCCTCGACTCCAATCGGGTTCACGGCGATTTTACCGCCCCCTTCGTCACCGGCGCCGTCACCTGGCTGGGCAACAACGACCTGCGTCTGACCGCCCGCTACGACCAGTATCTCTCCACCAATCTCAATGGACAGAAGGCGGCCATGGGGGCGACCGCCACCTTGGGGGGGGGGCTTTGGGTGACCGACTTCTGGCGTTTGCACGGCCAGATCGCCCAGCAGAAGGGGGGCGACGATCCCTGGGGCGGGGCGACCCTGCCGATGGAGCAAAACCGCTGGGGGTTGGCGTTGGTGCGCCACACCAACGATCTGGCCCGGTTGCGGCTGGGTTTTGCCCGCAGCGACACCAAAACCCGGGGTGTGGTCGATCCCCTGATGCCGGTGATGGAGCGGGAGTGGCACTACGCCGTCGGCATGCGCGCTCCGCTGCGCGACGTTTGGATCGACGCCGCCTACGAGTACATCTTCCACGACGTTTCCCACGACAGTGCCGGCAGCGCTTTTAGCGGCAACTCCTACCGGTTCTCGGTCGATATGACCTGGGAACTGAATCCCTAATGCGATGAAGGGGGGCAGCCTCTTTCCGGCTCAAGAGCGGCAAGCGCCGCTGGCCGACCGGATGCGCCCCCGTCGCATCGAAGAGGTGGTGGGGCAGGGGGCGTTGTTGGGCGAGGAGGGGCCGGTTCGCCGTATGGTCGAGTCGGGCAAGATCCTCCCCCACCTCTATTGGGGACCCCCCGGCTGCGGCAAAACCACCATCGCCCGGCTGCTGGCCCAGGCTGTCGACGCCCACTTTCTGCCCATGTCGGCGGTGATGGTGGGGGTTAAAGAGATCCGCGAGGCGGTGATTCAGGCCCGCAAAGATGGTGAGAATGGCCGCCGCACCCTGCTGTTTCTGGACGAAATCCACCGCTTCAACCGCTCCCAACAAGACGCTCTGCTCCCCCATGTTGAAGATGGCACCTTCATTTTGGTGGGGGCGACCACCGAAAACCCCTCGTTCACCCTCAATCGGGCGCTGCTCTCCCGGTTGACCGTCTTCGTGTTGACGCCGCTGGATCTGGACGAACTCACCGCCCTGCTGGCGCGGGCGCTGCACGACGAGCCACAGGGTTACGGGGCGCTGAAACTGACGGTGGAGGGGGGGCTGATCGAGCGGCTGGCCAAGCTTTCCCACGGCGACGCCCGCTACGCTCTGGGTTTGTTGGAGGCGGTGGTCGAGGGGCGCAAGGAGGATCATCTGAAATGGGAGGCGGCGCGTCCCTTGGTGCGGGCTCGGGCGGCTGCCTACGATCGGGATCGCGATCAGCATTACGACCTGATCAGCGCCCTGCACAAGGCGATGCGGGGTTCCGATCCCGATGCCATGCTCTACTGGCTACACCGCATGATCGAGGGGGGGGAGGATCCCCTCTACATCGCCCGGCGCATGATCCGCATGGCGAGCGAGGATGTGGGGCTGGCCGATCCGCAGGCGCTGCCCCAGGCAATTGCCGCCTACCAAACCTTCGAGATGCTCGGCGCCCCCGAGGGGATTCTGGCCCTCAGTCAGGCGGCGGTGTACCTGGCCACCGCTCCCAAATCCAACGCCCTGTACATGGCCGAAAAAGCGGCGCGCAAAAGCGCCAAGGAGCACGCCGACGGCGAGGTCCCTCCCCACATTCGCAACGCCCCGACCCAGTTGATGAAAGAGCTGGGCTATGGCAAGCAGTACCTCTACCCGCATGATTTTCCCCACGCCTTCGTCCCTCAGGAATACTTCCCGGTGGGGATGTTCGAGCGTTACTACCGCCCCACCGACCGCGGCTTCGAGAAGGTGATCGACCAGCGCATCAAGTGGTGGGACGAGCAGCGGCGTGGGAGCCGCACCCAAAAGGAGGAGTGATGACTGCGCTCTACATCGCCCTCGGCGGCGCCCTCGGTTCGGTGCTGCGCTGGTGGCTGTCGGGCCGGGTTTACGACTGGCTGGGCAGGGATTTCCCCTGGGGCACCCTGACGGTGAACCTTCTGGGGGGGGTGCTCATCGGATTGCTCTTCGTCCTGCTGACCGAGCGGACTTTGCCCGATCCGGCCCTGCGCGCCGGAATTCTGGTGGGGTTCCTCGGGGGACTGACCACGTTTTCTACCTTTTCCCTCGAAACGCTGGCCTTGATGGAGACTGGGCGGTGGCTGGCTGCCGCCCTGAACGCCGGGGTTTCGGTCGCGGCCTGTGTGGCCGCCGCCGCCCTGGGCTCGATGTTGGCCAAGGCGCTTTGATTGATTGACGGAGGGGCCCCATGGCTGCATGGACCCGAGAAACCCTGTTGCAGGCGATCCAAGAGGGTCGCAGCGATTTCCACAACGAAGACTTCTCGTGGGCCGATTTGTCGGACCTTGAGTTTTCAGGGGTCGACTTTTCGTACGCGACCTGGCTCAAGGTCAACTTCACCGGCACCACTTTCCGCAATTGCGACATGCACGAGATTTACATCGTCGAGCCGATGGGTGGGGGTGCGGTGTTCGAAGACTGCAACCTGGAGCGGGCTTTTTTTCAGCGGGCCATCATGGTGGGGGCCTGTTTTGAACGGGTCCAGGCGCCGGGGAGCAAGATGCTCATCAGCCGCCTGAACGAGTGCCAATTCATTGACGCCGATCTGCGCGGCATCAGCCTGATCGACTCCGAGATGGAACGGACCCAGTGGCGCAATGTGACGATGACCCACGCTATTCTGCGCGGCGCCGACCTGAGCGATTCGAGCTTCGTGGTGGTGACCGCCGAGCGGGCCGACATGCGCAAAGCCCGCCTGACCGGTTCGACCTTCGATCGCTTTCGGGCCGACCACTGTTTGATTTACGGCAAGCGTCCCTGGGATGGGGTCCGCGACGGACGCGACTACGCCGACCTTTTGCCCCTGTTTCAAGAGGATTGACCATGCCCCTGCGCGGCATCCCCGAAGAGGTCTGGCCCGAAGCGCGCCGTCTGTTGGAGCGCTGGCGGGCGCGTCATCCCGATTTGGGCGATCCCATTATCAAACTAGGGGTGGGGGGCATCGACGTTCGCCTGCCCGATGGGTCGGCCCCGCCGGGGGTGGCCTCAATTATCAATACCCTTGAGGCGCTGCTTGGGGTTCCCGACGACGAGCGCTACTGCCAGCGCTGCGAGGCGCGCACCGACCTGCTTCCCGATCCCGGTATTGAGGGATTCTTCTTTTGCCGGGCCTGTTGGTCCGAGCGCCAAAAGGTCTCTGCCGCCCATGAGGCCGGGTATGACAACGACATCCTTGAGGAATGAGCATGAATTGCGCGGTGCTGCATAGCGGCTACGAAGTCGACCTGAACGAAGAGGGGTGGGAGGTCCATTTGCTGCGGGCGGTCTACGGCGAAACCTGCGTCCCCTACCTGGGCCGGATGCTTGCCTGGCGTCAGGCGCTTCAAGAGCAAGGGGGGGAGGGGAAATTGGACGAAGCAACCCTTTTTGCCACCTTGATGCAGGGGGCCAAAGAGATCGGTTTTCACGAACTGGGCTGGTTGGCCCGCAACCACCATTGGAACGCCGAACGTTTGCAACGGCTGTTCGAGGCGTTCGACGGTTTCGTCGAGGCGATGATGCTTGAGGATGGGGCACTGCAATAATGGGATGCCCTCATAAGCATATTTAAGACTTGAAACTCCAAATAAAGCGAACTAAGGTTCGCACACCCAAACCCCGCAAGGGTTTCCCCCCCAGACCATCGGGGGGGCGACCCGGGTTGGATCCCCCGTAGGTCTCCCCGGAACCACCAGCATCCCCCAACACAATTTGCTCCATATTCAGCCCATGGTTTTTTGCGTTTGTTTTCCCGTACCCAGAAAACGGTCGCTGACCTTGTAGAAGCCCGGCCTCCTGGCGATACGAACCGTCCCTCTTGAAGCAACCCCTTCCGCTTGGCTTTGCTTTCCCTCCAGCCGTTTTTTTCTCGGGTTGGTACGGCTGTTCAAACCTTCTGTAGGAGGCGTCCCCGACGCCGATGTCTCTTGGTGCAAGCGGGGGTTGAGGCATCAAGGTGCTCTCCGCCATTCGCGGACAGAAGTCCGCGCGCACACAAACCAAACCCCACCCCAAACCTGAGCCGCACACATAACCTGTGGGAGGCGACTTCTGTCGCCGAAGCGAAGCTGGGGTTGTTGGGGTGAGAGAAGGTTGGGGCAACTGCCCAATGCTGCTGTAGGAGGCGTCCCCGACGCCGATGCCTTTCGGTGCGGGCGGGGGTCAAGGAGGCAACGTTCCCCCTCAATCGCGCCGGGGGCGGCGCTCCTACAAAAAACCGGGGTCAGCCTTACAGGTGGGGGAAGGCACATTGTCGTCGAAGCAAAGCGGGGGTAGCGCAATACAGAGGAAAAAGACGACCGACCCAGCCTTACAAGCAGGCAAAAAAAAAGCCGGACCATTCATTGGCCCGGCTTTTTTCTAATTCTGGTGGAGCTGAGCGGGATCGAACCGCTGACCTCTTCAATGCCATTGAAGCGCTCTACCAACTGAGCTACAGCCCCGTTTCCTTGGTGGGCGCGAACTATACGGATGGGCTTGGACGTGTCAACACGTCGTCATGCAAGTCGTGTCGATTTTATGCATTGACCCCATTTTGGGCGGTCACCACCTGAAATACCGCCCCGTCTCCCCCCGGATCACCTTGGCCAAAAGCAGCAATCCAATCAAGTTGGGGATCGCCATCAGGCCGTTCATCAGGTCCGAGAAATTCCACACCAGTTCAAGTTTGAGCATCGCCCCCACCATCACTGCTGTGACGAAAACAATGCGGTAGACCGTGATCGCCCGCTCCCCCAGCAGGTACTCCACCGCCTTCTCGCCGTAGTAGCTCCAACCGATCAGGGTCGAGTAGGCGAATAGGGCGATGGCCAGCGCCACAAAAATCATTCCTGCAGGCCCCAGGGTTTCGGCGAAGCTCAAACTGGTCAGATCGCCCGCCGAGACCCCCTGTTTCCAAGGGGTGGCGGTCAGGATCACCAGCGCCGTCATGGTGCAGACCACCAGGGTATCGATGAAGGTCTGGGTCATCGAGACCAGCGCCTGACGCACTGGATCGTCGGTCTTGGCCGCCGCGGCGGCGATGGGGGCTGAGCCGAGTCCCGATTCGTTCGAAAACACCCCCCGAGCCACGCCGTAGCGGATCGCGGCCGCCACCGCCGCCCCAATAAAGCCCCCCTCGGCGGCAATCGGGGCAAAGGCGTGGTGGAAGATCAGCCCCAGGGCGGAGGGAATTTCAGCGGCGTTGAGCGCCAGGACGATCAGGGCGGCGGCGATGTAGCCGACGATCATGAAAGGGACGAGGAGAGCGGTGACCTTGCCGATCGATTTGATGCCGCCGATCAGCACCAAGGCGGTGAGCAGCAGCAGCACTACCCCGGTCACCCAGGGTTCGATGCCAAATGCAGTCTGGAAGACCCCGGCCACCGCGTTGGATTGGGTCATGTTGCCGATGCCAAAGGCGGCGCAGGCGGTGAACAGGGCGAACAGCCACCCCAACCACGGCAGCCCTGCCCCCTTGGCGATGTAGTACATTGGCCCCCCCCGCATCCCGTAGGGCCCCGGCTCCCGGTACTTCACCGCCAGCAACGCCTCGCTGTATTTGGTCGCCATGCCGACCAGTCCGGTAATCCACATCCAGAAGACCGCGCCGGGACCGCCGAGGGTGATGGCGGTGGCGACCCCGACGATGTTGCCGATCCCCACCGTGGCGGCCAGCGCCGTGGTCAGCGCCGCAAAGTGGGAGATGTCGCCCTGCGCCTGTTGCTCCTGTTTGAAGACCAGCCTCAAGGCGTGGGGGAGGGCGCGGAATTGCAGGCCGCGCAGGATCACGGTCAGGTAGAGCCCGGTGCCGACCAGCAAAATCAGCATTGGCGGGCCCCAGACCCAACCGGCGAGGGTGGCGATCAGGGTGTTGAGGGTGTCCAAGGGGGTGTCCTGAGGAAATTAAGTAGTGGATCGGGCTTCCGCGTATTTATTTGGATGACTATTCGTCACGAATAAAAATTGTTTCCCGGACTTTTTCTAGGCGTGTCAGATGGGAGTCCTTAAACAATTTAAATATTGCTTTTGCATTTATGAGTGGTAACACTCCAAGAGTGACAGTAAATATCGCGCTAATAATTGCAAGCCCACTATCATTGGGCGTTTTAATGTAAAGCACAAACCAAACAAACACATAAAACACCTCAACAACAACACAAATAAGAATAAGAGCAAGCAATACATGCGCCGCTAGAAGTTGTTTAACTTTGATGTTAAAGGCGCTCTCTTGTGCCTCACGTTCTATTCGCCCAAGTTCTTCTACTGCCCTCTTCCTGGGGTGGACCCCACTCCTTGGACAGTTTGGGGGCGAAAATTTGTAAACGGTTAGTGGCGGTGGGTGGTTCCGCCGTGGGTTTGATGGACCTGTTCTGGGGTCTTGCCGCCGAGGGCACTGTGGGGGCGCTCGGTGTTGTAAAACCGGAAGTAGCGGTCGAGCCCCTGGTGCAGCGCCACCCCATCGGCATGGTCGTACAGGTAGATCTCTTCGTACTTCACCGTGCGCCACAAACGTTCGATGAAGACGTTGTCCAGCGCCCGGCCCCGTCCGTCCATGCTGATGAGAATCTGTTGTT